>JAQTZD010000013.1:0-25236 GCA_028687975.1 Sediminibacterium sp. | reverse complement strand
TTGATGCAAACGAGGCTATGCTGGAATTGCTTGGATTCTCAAAGCCCGAATTTATTGGAAAAAAACTGATTCAAATTCCTTTGGTTATCGTATGCCAATGATAATTTTTGTAAAATATCACAATTTACCAGGCAAGAACTGATCGGGCAAAATCATCGAATTGTAAATACCGGATACCATGATAAAAGTTTCTTTTCTGATTTGTAGAATAAATTATCCAAAAAATGAAGCAAATTGCATGGATCCAGTCGCACATGGTTCGTGCGCCCCTCGCAAGAATTATGGGACTGAGTGAATTGATCAGGAATAATATTTGCACCAAAGAAGAAGAAACAGAAAATTTAAATGGTATAGTTTCTTCATCAAAGGAACTTGACGAGCAAATTAAAATCATTGTTCAAAAAGCGCATAATATTGAGGGGATAAAAAACGAATAAGTTGCATGAAAACGACCATTGATCAGCTCATTAGTAAATGGAATATTAAAGCGGTGATTTTTGATCTGGACGGAACAATGATCGATAATAATACTTACCACCTCGCTGCCTGGCGACAGTACCTCACTGATCTTGGAATTCAAATATCAGACGAAGCATATCGGAAGCACATCAATGGCAGAACCAATAAAGATGCTATTGAATACATTTACCAGCGAAAAATGACCAATGAGGAAGCCATGGTTTATACACTGGAAAAAGAAGCTGTTTACCGCAGAATATATCAACCCTTTATACAACCTGTTGAAGGGTTAACCCCCTTACTGGAATTTTTAGAAGAGCACAAAATACCGATGGGAATAGCTACTTCAGGGATTCGCGTGAATATTGATTTTATGTTCGAACACATTCCGGTCAGGAAGTTCTTTTCTACCATCATCAATTCAGAACACATAACTCATGGTAAACCCCATCCGGAAATTTTTTTAACAACAGCAGAGGCGCTGCATATTCCTCCGGAGTTCTGCCTGGTATTTGAGGATGCAGCTGTTGGTGTAAAGGCAGCCAAAGCTGCCGGAATGAACGTGGTGGCCCTGACAACCACACAAACAGCGGAAGAATTGTCCGATTCAGATTTGATTATTAACAATTTTTCTGATTTAATTCATTCCGAAAATAAGCGTCTGCGGTAACGGCATTTTTTTTAGCTTTAGCTAAAATCGCCCCAAACCATATGAAACTGCTCCTGGGATCTCTTTTATTAATCTCTTCTGCCCTGCATGGCCAGGATTACCAGAAAATACACCGCAAAGCGGTTTTAGTAGATTCTCATAATGATATTCTGACCGCTTCCCTCGAAAAAAATGTGCAGATCGATCTGGATCTGCGCGGCAAAACACACTCCGATCTGAATAGATTCAACAAAGCGGGTATAGACGTTCAGCTCTTTTCTGTATGGTGCGACGGAGAAATGAAAAATCCATTTGCCTGGGCCGTTCGGGAGATGGATACACTCGATGCGGTGATTGCCAGAAATCCCCCAAAAGTTGCATTGGTAAAAAACCGGAGCCAGCTTAAAAAAGCAATCCGCAAGAATCAACTGGCGGCTATGTTTGGCGTAGAGGGTGGGCATATGCTGGAGAACAACATCGAACACCTGAACTATTTTTATAACAGGGGCGTCCGTTATATGACCCTTACCTGGAATAATTCCACCGACTGGGCCAGCTCTGCAAAAGACGAAACCGATCAAACACTGCCTTATGGAAAAGCGGGCTTATCCGATTTTGGAAAACAGGTGATACAAAGAATGAATCAGCTGGGCATGCTGGTAGACCTGAGTCATGTTGGTGAACAAACATTCAAAGATGCAATTGCGCTTACTACTAAACCTGTTCTTGTTTCTCACAGCAATGCTTATGCGCTTTGTCCGGTTTCCAGAAACCTGAAAGACGACCAGATAGACGCTATTGGAAAAAACAATGGCGTAATTCAGTTGAATTTTTATTCCGGATTTGTAGACAGTAATTTTCTTAAAAAGAATTCGCCTGCGGTGCGCCCTCCATTGAGCGCCTTGCTGGATCACCTGGATTATATTGTTCAGCGCATTGGCATAAACCATGTTGGAATGGGATCAGATTTTGACGGAATCAGCTCCACCCCCCAACAATTAGATGATATTACATCTTATCCCCTGATCACAAAAGCCCTGTTGGAAAGAGGCTACAGTAAAAAAGATATTTACAAAATCATGGGAGGAAATTTCTTACGGGTACTCAAAGCCAACGAAAAACAATAATTACCACACCAACACCCTATAATTATTACTGTTATGAAAAAAAACCTGTTCATTTTTTCTGCACTTTTATCAGCGGCAGTCTCATTTGGTCAGCCTACCCAAAAACCTCCGCTGCATGGAAAGAATTGGATGGCCATCACTGGTAAACCTCTGGCTGCTACAGCCGGTTCCATGATTTTTCAACAAGGAGGTAATGCAGTGGATGCTGCCTGTGCCATGCTGGCCGCCACCTGTACTATGTGGGATGTGTTGAGTTGGGGAGGAGAAACCCAGGCGCTGATCTATAACCCAAAAACGGGAAAAGTAATTGGTATCAATGCATTGGGTGTGGCACCAACAGGAGCAACTGCGGCCCATTTTAAGAAAAAGGGATATCAGTTTCCGCCCGAATATGGCCCGCTGGCAGCAGTTACACCCGGAACAGTGGGTGGAATCTGCCATATGCTTGCACAATATGGAACCATGACCCTGAAACAAGTACTGGCGCCAGCCATGCAACTGGCAGCCGGGTACCCCATAGAGGCACAAACAGCCAATAGCATAGAACGCGGAAAAGAACGCATCAAACAATGGCCTTACAGTAAAAAGGTTTTCCTCACTCATCCGGGAGAAAAAAGAGAAGCGCCGGAAGCAGGAGAAATATTTGTACAAAAAGACTTGTTGAATACACTGAACAAACTGGTTGAGGCCGAACAGACAGCCCTGAAAATGAAAAAAACGCGCAAGCAGGCCATACAGGCAGCTTACGACCGTTTTTATAAGGGAGACATTGCAGATGAATTTGTAAGAGGAAGCACAGAGCAGGGCGGACTCATTACCAAGGCCGATCTGGCCAATTGGAAAGTGAAGGAAGAAGAGCCAATGAAAATTAATTACAAAGGGGTGGATGTTTATAAATTATCCCAGTGGACCCAGGGTCCGGCTTTGTTGCAGTCGTTGAATATCCTGGAAAACTTTGACCTGAAAAAAATGGGATACAATTCTCCGCAATACATCAATACGGTGTATCAGTCTATGAGTCTTGCATTTGCAGACCGGGATTTTTATTACGGGGATCCCGCCTTTGCGCCCACCAAACAACCCATGAACGGTTTGCTGAGCAAGGAATATGCAAAACAGCGGGCCAGAGAAATTAATCCGGAAAAAAATGTAGCCGATATGGGGCCCGGTGATCCGTATCCGTTTGAGGGGGGCGTGAATCCCTATACTGAACTCCTGAAAAAAAGAAAAACAGAATACGACACAACCGGCAAAAGAAACTTTGTACCGGCACACGACAGTACAGCTACGGCTATGCTCGAAAACGAGTTATATATGGACAGGCTATGGAGAGGAACCACTACCGTGGAAGCAGCAGATGCAGAAGGCTGGGTGGTATCCATTACTCCCAGTGGCGGATGGTTGCCAGCCTGTATAGCGGGCAACACGGGTGTGGGTATGAGTCAGCGGATGCAAAGCTTTGTATTGGATCCCAGCCTCAATCCATTTAATGTAATGGAGCCCGGCAAACGACCAAGGGTTACCCTTACGCCATCCATGGCATTGAAGGAGGGGAAACCCTATTTGTCTTTTGCGGTACAGGGAGGCGATACACAGGACCAAAACCTGATTCAGTTCTTTTTAAATATGCAGGAATTCGGAATGACGGTTCAGCAGGCCTGTGAAGCGGCTAATATTAACACCAATCAATTATGGTTATCGCTGGGAGGCACCAAAATCAGTGACCGAAAACCCAGACCCGGTAATATTCTGATATCTAATAAAACACCCGAGTCTACCAGGGAGGCACTCAAAAAAATGGGCTATCAGCTCAGTTTTGGCGACAGAACCAGTGGCCCGATTAATGCCATATTCCTTGATAGAAAACACGGTTCTATCTGGGGAGGATCTTCCAACAATGGGGAAGATTATGGTATTGGCTGGTAAAACCGTGAAAAAACACCCAAAAACAGTGCTAATACGCTGCCACCCAACGATGGCGGCGTATTATTTTTAGCACAACAATGCAAAGCTAAACGGATTAGTAAAAAAATACTAAAAAAATTAGTGTTAATTAATAAAAACCCCTTAGTTTTACATCACCATTAAATTTGACCACAAAATCTTAATTACATGAGTAACGCAGAAAAACTGAAGGCGCTTAAACTGACGATTGATAAGATCGACAAAGATTATGGAAAGGGCAGTGTGATGCTCATGAACGAAAAAAGTACCGCCCCGATGGAGGTCATCTCTACCGGATCCATTGGCCTGGACACCGCATTGGGTGTGGGCGGATTACCAAAAGGAAGGATCATTGAAATATACGGACCGGAATCTTCCGGTAAAACCACCATCGCCATTCACGTTATTGCGGAAGCGCAGAAAAAAGGCGGAATGTGCGCGATTATTGATGCGGAACACGCTTTTGACAGCGCTTATGCACAAAAACTGGGTGTGGATGTAGACAATCTGCTCATTTCACAGCCGGATTATGGAGAACAGGCCCTGGAAATTGCAGACCGGCTGATTCTTTCCGGTGCATTGGATGTAGTAGTGATCGATTCCGTAGCGGCGCTTGTGCCAAAAAGCGAACTGGAAGGGGAAATGGGAGACAGTAAAATGGGCCTCCACGCAAGATTAATGAGCCAGGCACTTCGTAAACTGACGGCCACCATTAATAAAACCAATACGGTTTGCATATTCATCAACCAGCTTCGGGAAAAAATCGGTGTAATGTTCGGTAATCCCGAAACCACTACGGGTGGTAATGCGCTTAAGTTTTATGCATCTGTTCGCCTGGATATCAGGAGAATGACCCAGATTAAAGACGGGGATGCGGCCATCGGAAACCATGTAAAGGTTAAAGTGGTGAAAAACAAAGTAGCCCCTCCATTCCGTGCGGCAGAATTTGACCTGATGTTTGGAGAGGGTATCAGTAAAGTGGGAGAAATTATTGATATGGGGGTTGAACTCGGCATTGTTCAGAAAAGCGGCAGCTGGTTCAGCTATGAAGGAAATAAACTGGGTCAGGGCAGGGATGCGGTAAAAACGCTCCTGCACGATAATCCCGAATTGGCCAATGAGATTGAAGGAAAAATCCGCGCCAAGCTGGCCAGCGAAACACAACCGGTAGCTGAGGCAGAAAAATAAAATGTTTAGATGGGTTAGTAACTATACGCCCCGGCCTTTCGGTCGGGGCTTTTTTTGCATCGATTTTGAGCAGGATCCGGAAGGATGAAGTGATAAATTATTAGCATTCAATATAATATTAAGGCCACCTTAAGCGTTCTACCAGGAGAGAGGTTAATATATCCATCCACATGAATGCAAGGGTACCCGGAGTTTTGCGCCTGAGTAGCGTTCTTATGCGCTGCCTTGTACTCGTTTTGAGTACCGCAACCCTTTGCCATGCCCAGAAAGGGATTTCCTATGATATCCGCCCCTTTAAAAAAGAAGCTATTTTTCGAAACGACGATAAAGTAGGGTTTGATGTGCGGCTGAAGAACAATACTGGAGAAAAAATAAGGGGCAGCCTGAAAGTTGAGGTAAAAAACTACAAAGGCGAGCAGACATTTAACCAGGAACTCGGATTCACCATGGATGCCAGAAGGGGGTTTGCTACCGATTTGAAGCTCGAAAACGACAGGACCGTACCCGGATTTTATCAAATGTCGGTCATTGTTTCAGCCAACAGGTACGCTGATACCCTCCATTTTGGTTATGGAGTGGATCCCGAGAAAATATATTCCAATGTAAACAGACCCGCGGATTTTGACCAGTTTTGGGATGATGCCAGAAGAGACCTGATTAATATAGATCCGAAATTCCGGGTTACCAGAAGAGGAGACCAGAGTACAAGGGATGTAGATGTATTTATGGTAGAGTTTCAGTCGCTCGACATGCAAACCATCCGGGGTTGGCTTTCTGTTCCAAAAGAAAGAGGCCGGTTTAAGGTGCTGTATGAGCTTCCGGGATATCTGGAAGAAATGCGACCCGACTCATTGAGAAGGGATATGGCCGTATTCCGCTTGAACGTTCGCGGACATGGCAACAGCAAAGACAACACCAACGCCGATTATAATACATTCAATGTAATCGGATTGAACGATAAGAACAGGTACATCTACAGGGGTGTGTATATGGACGCACTGCGTGGACTGGATTTTATATACAGACACGAACACCTGAAACTGGACACTAAAAAAGTAGTAGTAAAAGGAGAAGGACAGGGGGCAGTAATGGCTGCAGTAGTAGCTTCAATGGACAACAGGCCACAGGGTTGCATTATTGAACGGCCTGTATATGTAGATATGAGAACATTGTTCATGATGGCAGAAACCCAAAAGGTTCAACCCTGGCCGGTAAGGAATTTCCAATCCTATATTGCCAACCCCAGAAACAGGTTGAACAAAGAAGGGTTGTTCAGGGTATGGGATTATTTTGATCCGGTGAATTTTGCACCGAATATCCGTTGCCGGGTGTTGTTTGGACACAACCTTAAAAACACGGTTTGTCCACCACAGGCGGCCATAGCATTGTATAACCAGATTCGTATAGACAATCGCGAAATATTCATGAGCCCGGATGCAGAGGGCATGAATTATATCTATTATTCGCTGGAGAATTATTGGATAAAAAAAATTCTCTGATCACTAAAACAAAAACCAGACCATGAAACAGGTACTTTCGCTTCTTTTATTTGCCATGATTTCCAGTGCCGCTTACGCGGGTTTCCCTATTGGAAGAGGAAAGTATCTGATTGTTCCTTCTTATAATCTCTATCAGGCAAAGGGCTACTGGAAAGACGACGGTACCTATGTGGATTATGCAAACGGAGGTCGTTTTTCCTCTCATTATTTTGGATTGTACGGAGGCGTTGGCTTAACGGAAAACCTCGACTTCATTGGAAATGTAAACTATACCATCCAGCGTAAAATGGAAACCGGACTTACAGAGCAGAACGCCAGCCTGGGCGATGCGAGTTTTGGTTTACAATATTTACTCAACAGCTTCGATTACTATAAATTTTTAACCGTTTCCGGATCACTGATTGTTCCGCTTTATCAGAATAACCCGGCCAAGCAGCCGTATACCGGATTTCAACAAGTGGGCGGAGAAATTAAAATGTCTTTTTCGGGAACCAATCGGGAGAGATTAAGAAATACGTATTACGACATCAACGCGGGCGTGAAGCAGTATTTTAGCCCGGAGGGACCAACACAGTTGTTTTTTGATGCCCTGCTGGGTGTTCCGGTGGATGATATGAACAAGTTTACTTTTGCCATGAGTGGGGTAAAATCGAATAGCAGCCAATCCATTTTTAATTATGGCAACCTTGCCGCAATCAGGTCTTTTTCTTACTTCAGGTTAACTGCGGGATATGGAAGAAAGATTGATCAGAATTATCAGTTCTTTATAAACATCTTCACCGATATTTCAGGAAAAAATACCGGCAAGGGGGCCGGCGGATCCATTTCAATTGTTGCTAAATTATAGCGGAAGCACAACAGCATATGAAGTCTAACGTATACATCCCGGCATTAACTGGCGTAAGAGCCATTGCAGCTTTTCTGGTGTTTTTCCATCATTTTAACCAGGCCGGGTTTCCTTATCCGCTTTTCAGAATACTCAATGAGTTTCACATTGGCGTAACGCTGTTCTTTGTATTGAGCGGCTTTCTGATTTGTTTAAGGTATTTTGATACCTGTGAAATCAACGGAACCTGGTTTCGTAAATACATCAAAAACAGAATTGCACGGATATATCCAATGTACCTGATTCTTACACTGGCCACTTTTGCTTTTGCCTGGTGGATGGGAGACCGGTCGGTGTACAATAATTTCTCCCTCCCCGGTTTACTCATTTTACTCAATGTTTTTTTTATACGCGGATTTTTTGATGATCTCAAATTCACCGGCCTTAGTCAGGGATGGTCGCTTACGGTAGAAGAGTGTTTTTATTTTATGGCACCCTTCTTTTTTATGTATATCAAAAAATCCAAAAAAGCCCTTTTCTACCTACCCGCGATCTTGCTTGGATTTGGAATTATAATGGTACTGATTTTCAGCAACCTGAATTTCTGGGGATTCTTCGGAAATTTTAAGTTCATGCTCCTTTATACTTTTTTTGGCCGGTGCGTGGAGTTTTTTATGGGAATGGCGCTGGCGCTGGTTATTTTGAAAACAGATTATACTGTAAAAAAATATCCCCTCTTTACCTTCCTTGGAATCCTGGTAATGGCCGCAAGTGTGGGTTTGATGGCTATTCAGCCGCTCGATCCCGCTACCCCCTATGGGCTCTACCAACCTGTTGGTATTTTTTCCAATAACGTTCTGTTGCCAATGGGTGTTGTATTGTTCTTTTATGGTTTAATGAAAGAAAAATCGTTGATTCGGTATTGGTTATCTGGTTCATTTATGCAGCTGCTTGGTAAAAGCTCCTATATTTTTTACCTGATACACATTGGATTTATTTCAAAACTGGCCAGCGATTTCAGTGAAAAAAATACAGATCGCTTTTATGCCTGGCTAGACGCCAATGAATACTGGTGGTTATCTGAGCACATCAATTATTCAGCGGTACTGATTGGAACAGTTTTTATTATATTGAATCTAGTTTCTATTATTCTTTATAAACTGATTGAAGAACCGGTAAACCTGTATATCAGAAAATCTTCGTTGCTGGAGACAAAAAAAACTGCTACGGTCAACCCATCTAAAGAATAGGCCTATGAAACCCGCCTTTATATATAAAATCAACCTGCTTGGCATTTTGCTGATCGGATTGCTTTTTATGCCTGCAGGCGTAAAGGCCTTTCAAAAAAAGGGCCGGGATCAGGGGGTGGTGATTCTTTTGACTGCTGCCAATAAAAAGGCAGGATTTAGTGCCAGAAAACCGGTTCGGTTTAAAATTTCCATTGAAAATAATTTTTCCACCGATCAGGAAGGAACCTTGGTCTATACCGTTAAAAACAACACGGGCGAAACCATTCTTCGTAATTCACTGGACGTTCGGGTAAATGCCAGAAAAAAAATTGCCTCTTCTTTTGAGGTTCCGCTCGATGCAGAAGGACAATATACCCTCAATGCCAATATTGAACTGAACGATCATGCCGAAGTTATCACCAGAGATTTCAGCTACAGCGGGCCTCCCAGAAAAGCGAATGACCGCAGGAACATCCCCAATCCGTACGACCAAAACTGGTCGAGAGACAATATAAATGAGTCTGATGCCTCTACCAAAGAAGCGCTGGTGGCAGAATCCGACAAAGATGTGGCTCCCGAAGAGCCGCAGGGAGAAGAAGAGGAACACGAGGAGGGCGAGATCATCACAAAAGTAAAACCCTATAATGTCAACGGTCTTTTTGACAACGGTAAAAATATCCGGTACAGCGTAACACTCATCAATAAATACAAAGTAAAACAGGAAGGAACTTTTAAGCTGATCGTTAAAACCGAGGAGGGCAGGCCAGTGGGTGAAACAACCGTAAATATTAAAATGCGGAAAAAGGGCATCAAAAAATTCATGGTTAAATTACCGGAAATAACCACTCCCGGTGTATATAATATAGATGCGGCGCTCAACATAAGTACCTATGATGATACCACCAAACATGCGTTTGGTTACAGGGTTAATCAAATTACCACACCCTATCATTTGCCTCCGGATTTTGATGAGTTCTGGAAAACAGCCAGAAATGAGCTGACCGGAATTGATCCACAATACAAAATTATTCCTGATGAAAGCAAAAGCACATATTTCCATACAGTATACAGGGTAGAATTTCAGTCCATCGGAAATGTTCCTGTTTTTGGATGGCTCAGTATTCCGAAACCAAAGGGTAGGTATCCTGTTCTCATTGGTTTCGGAGGATATAAAATTGAACTGCACCCGCTTTATTTCGACGATTTTATCAGTTTTACAGTGAATGTGAGGGGAATCGATAAGAAAGTAAAAGAAATGATTAACCCGGAAAACAGGGAGCAGTTACTGGTGAACATTGAAAATAAAGACGACTATATCTATCGCGGTATATATATGGATTGCATCAGGGCTGTAGAGTTTATTTATGCACACGCAGATATGGGCATGGACCTGAAAAGGGTGATAGCTTTTGGCGGAAGCCAGGGCGCTTCGCTTTCATTGATAACTGCAGCTATGATGCCGGATAAAATCAATACAGTGGTGGCCAATAATCCGATCTTCTTCGATTGGGTAAGACATGTTGAAATCGCGGAATCCAATCCGAATGTACAATTCCCGATCAGGGATATGCGCAGGTTTCAGGAAAAAAACCCGGAAATGACCATCGACAGGATGGTTCATACCCTTCAGTATTTTGAAGTGCAGAATTTTATGCCAGCCGTTGCCTGCCCTGTTTTATATGCCGTTAGCTTGCTCGATGAATTTGCACCACCCGGAACCGCACTGGCAGCATATAATAAAATGAGCCCGGAAACCATTGCCAAAAGCGAGATCTATGTTTTTCCTACACTGGGACACGAGGTTCCCAGGAGCCACGATGCATTTGTGAGTAAATGGTTTTTGGAGAAAGTAGTTAAAAAAAGAAAATTCGTAAAGAATGAGTTCGGCAATCAATAAAATATTATGTTCCTTTCTGCTGCTCCTGCTGGTTATTTCCAGTAAGGCCGACTGGCCTGTAGGTAAGGGAAGAACATCTTTGATTGCTTCATACAACTATTTTTATTCTTCCAAATATTTTGATGCAAACGGCAAACTGTCTTCGTTTAATTCGGGCGATAAATTCCAGTCTCATTTTTACGGATTAACCATGGTGCACGGTTTGGGAAGAAGACTGGATCTTATTACCAATGTACCGTTTATTGCACAAGACCAGGTTTCAAGCGGAATTCGAAGAACCAATTCCGGGCTAGGCGATGTTTCTGTGGGCCTTGCATATCATTTTCCTTCAGCAGAGTTTCAGAAACACCTGACCATTAAAGCTCAGGTGATGATACCGACATACGAAAACAATAAAACGCCTGAGCTGGGATATGGATCCAAAGGGGTGCAGGCCACCATTAATTATTCATTCACTCCTGTTAAACAGTCTTTTGCTGTGATTGAGGGATCCTATACGCGTTATATTGATTATCCTGAAGGCCCCAACCAGTACAGGGGCTCGTTTACTTTTGGCAGCTCTCTGAACAAATACAGCCTGGTTACTTTTAACTTTGCCCACCATGTGTCTGAAAGCAACAATATTGCTTTCAACCCCAACCCACAGGCCACCAGGAATTTCAACTCTGGTTTATTCACAATTGCCTATGGAAGAAAAATCAGCAGAACACTTACACCATATTTACAGGGATCCTATACATTATATGGAAAGAATATTGGCCTCGGAATGAGCGCGAGTATTTTTTTAGTAATGAAACTTCCCTAGAAGTTCATCGTAAAATTACCTATTGAGAGTTACTCATAAAAATAAAAACTACCCGTCTGCACTTTCTGCATATTTGTTGCTGATCGGATTGCTGATCGGCAATGTTCCGGTGTTGGCCGGGGCAAATAAAACCACCTTCGCCGGTGATCCGGTAGAGATCCGGATTTTGCCCGCCAAACCGAAAGCGGTTTTCGGAAAAAAAAACCCTGTGAAATACAGGGCAAGTTTTAAAAACAACCTGGAAACAGACCAGGAAGGAACACTGCTGTACACCATCCGAAACAGCCGGAATGAAATTCATTCAACCGGATCTTATTCTGTAAAGGTTGCAGCCAAAAAAACATTTCAATCCTCCTTTAAAATTCCCTTTGATGAAAACGGCGAATTCACCATTCGTTTCGACCTGACCCTCAATGATTTTACGGGGGATCTTACCAGCGGGTTTACATACAAAGACCCCAAATCGCTGAAACAGGACAAACCCGGTAACCCTTATGAGCTGAACAACACAGCGGCTAACTTCGAAAAGATCGCATCCTCAGAGGACATTCCCGAAAACCAGGAACAGCAAACAGCCGGAGATCTGGAAGAAGAATCCCACGAAGAAGGAGAAATCATTACAACCATTAAACCCATTCATAAAGACGGGGTGTTCTGGGACCCGGAAAACATCGGTTACCACGTGCAATTGATCAACAAATACAAAACAAAACAGGAAGGTACCCTCACGTATATTCTTAAAACCGACAACGGAACAGTT
Organism: Sediminibacterium sp.; assembly: GCA_028687975.1. Taxonomy (GTDB): domain Bacteria; phylum Bacteroidota; class Bacteroidia; order Chitinophagales; family Chitinophagaceae; genus Sediminibacterium. Next base: position 12,853 of record JAQTZD010000013.1, on the reverse strand, counting down.
CTTGAAACAAGGGTTGTTGCAATTAAAATAGCCAAAAAGGGAAGCCGGCAGTTTAAAATTAAAATTCCTCCGGTGAGCGCTCCCGGAATTTATGGCATTACCGTTGCGCTGAACCTGTCTACATACGATGATACTACCAAACATGCGTTTGCATACAAGCCCAGCAATATTTCCACACCTTATCACAAACCACCCGACTTTGAAGCTTTCTGGGCAAAGGCAAAAGCCGATCTCGCAATGGTGGACCCCAAGTATAATATCATACTGGATCAAACCAGAACCACCCGTTTTCATAAAGTATACAAGGTGGAAATGATTTCGTTGGATGGAGTAAAAATTTTTGGCTGGCTGACCATTCCCAGGTTGCCTGGTAAGTATCCTGTAGTGGTGGGCTTGCAGGGTTACCGGGTGGAACTTCAACCGTTACTGTATGAGAACTACATTGGCTTTAACCTCAACACAAGAGGAATTGAAAAAAACTGGAAACCCTTTAATCCGGAAAACGAACAACCCCTGCTCATAAACATTACCGATAGAGATAATTATATGTACCGGGGAATGTACATGGACTGTGTGCGGGCAATAGATTTTATTTATTCGCATGAAGAAATGGGATTCGATTTGTCGAGGGTGATTGTTTTTGGCGGAAGTCAGGGGGGAACACTGGCGCTTATAACGGCAGCTTTAACCGGGAATCGCATCAACAGCCTGATTGTAGACAATCCGATTTTTTGTGATTTTCATGAGAGCTATAAACTACTCAGCAATCCTTTGTACGATAACTTTCCCATAAAGCACGTTGTGGACTATACAAAAGACAATCCCGGTGTTACTATTGAGCAATTGTTGGATAACCTGAGTTATTTTGAAGTGCAGAATTTCATGCCGATGATTAACTGTTCGGTCTTATATGCGGTGAGTTTACTGGATCCTCTTGCGCCTGCGGCAACCGTAGTGGCTGCATTTAATAAAATGAATCCGGGAGCAATCGACAAAAGTGAAATGTATGTGGCCCCGCACCTCGGACATGAAATTACCATGGACCACCGCCACTATCAAATGATCTGGATGAGCGAAAAATTGTTGCGTAAACGACAAAATATTGGCAAATGAGGAAGGCGACAATGATCCTGATAGCGCTAACGGCTTTTATGCAAAAGGCAAGAGCCGACTGGCCTATTGGCAAAGGAAGAACAACATTGCTTCCCGGATACACTTTTTTTTATTCCGCATCCAATTACAACAGAAGCTGGAAAAGAACGCCCTTTCCCAGCGGCAATTATTTTGAAACGCATATAACAAACCTTTCGTTGAATCATGGACTGGGCAGAAGCCTTGATCTGTTGGTAAATGTTCCATATATTATTCAAAGGGGTGTAAACAAAGATTCAGTAAGGGGAAATTCGGGTTTTGGTGATGTTTCTGTTGGTCTTGCAAAACATGTTTCCTCCAGCGACCAGCACAGGCATTTTACCGCAAAAGCCCTGTTCATGATGCCTATGTACCAGAAAGACAGCGTGGTTTCTCTCGGATATGCTTCAAGAGCCTATAGTCTGGAGGTTAATTATTCTTTTGCAGCTGGAAAAGCTGCCTTTGCTATTGTTCAGGCGGTGTATACCCATTTTTTCGACAACCCCGAAGGCCCCAGACAGTATACGTATACTGCTACATACGGTAGAAAATTTAATATGTTCAGCCTGGCAACCATCAGTTTTATGCACCAGGAATCCGTTAGCAGCAATACAGGTTTTAATCCCAACCTATTTGCCAACACCAGTTTTATCAACGGAAGACTTACCCTGTCTTATGGCAGAAGAATTACCCGAACCATTATGCCAATGTTTCAGGTTTCCTCTGTGGTTTACGGAAAGAATGCGGGAGGAGGATTTGGTTTGGGGGTATCGTTTATTACCAAATTACCCTAGGAGTACACTAAAAAGCCAATTCAAAATAGAAAAAAACTAATTATACTGGCTTGATTTACCAACTATTCAAAAAACTGATCAAACTGGCTATGCGGTTTTTTTGTAAAGAACTGACCGTGGTGAACCGGCCTGTTTTTAGAACAAAAGGACCATTGCTGGTAGTGGCCAATCACCCAAACTCTTTTTTAGATGCCATTTTGATCGGCGCTCAGTTTACTGAAAAAGTACATTTTCTGGCCAGGGGGGATGCTTTCAATAAAAAACACCACCGATTTTTTTTACGGTTGCTCCAGATGATTCCCGTATATCGTTTAAGCGAGGGCAAAGAAAACCTGCACCTCAATGAATACGCATTCACAGAAAGTCGCCGGATTTTGGCTGCAGGGGGTATTGTACTGATATTTATTGAGGGTATCTGTATTAATAGTCACGAACTCCAGCCGTTTAAAAAAGGGGCGGCCAGAATTGCAATGAGCCCGGAATTGCAGCAAAAACTGATGATTTTACCGGTTGCCATTACATACCATTCACTTTACCGCATGGGAAAGCAGGTAAGGATTGCCGGATCGACCCTTATCCCTGCCAGCACTCTGCTTCCATTTGAAGAACCAGCCAGAAACTATGCGTATTTCAACCGCCATCTAAGATCAGTGCTGGAAGAGATGATTATGTTTCCCCCAATTAAAAATCAACCGGTACCACTTTGGGCCAAACCGATTGTGCTGATAGGTAAAATCCTTCACTATCCCCTGTACCGGCTCTTCAGCGGATTTGTCCGGTCAAAAACCAGGGGTACTGTTTTTTACGATTCAGTACTGTTTGCCTCCCTTCTGGTCGTTTATCCTGTTTATCTGCTCCTGCTGGGATTGTTGCTCTTTTCGCTGCAGGTTCACCCGGATTTTGTTTTTGGGATCATTTTATTGCACCCGATCTCTGCAAGAGCCAGTGTGTTATTTAGCGACTGATCTGTTAAAAAACCACGATCTTCCTGTAACTTGTTTGGTATTAAAAGAATCTTTTTACATGCGTAAACTATTTTTTTCATTGTGCCTCATGAGTGCAATGAGTCTTTCCGCGCAGGATACCCTTTCCAAAAACGACCTTCTTTCTGCAGCCAGAATATTTGATCTCTCTTTTACCCAAAAAGAATTAGATACCATGTATGCTGGTGTTCAGGAAAACCAGCTATTGTTGAGAAAGATGCATGCGCAAACACTTAGCAATGCAGTACCAATGAGTCTCTGGCACAATCCGGTTTTACCTGGCATGAAGTTTCCGGAACAGCAGGAGCCTATTCGCTGGAAGCGATATAAAACAGCATTACCCGAAAACAAAAACGACCTGGCTTTTTTCTCTATAGAAGAACTGGCTTCTTTGATTCGTACCAAAAAAATTAGCTCAACAGAACTCACCCGGTTCTTTTTGAATAGAATCCGACAGTTTGGCGACTCACTGGAATGTGTGATCTCTGTTACCGAAGAGCTGGCAATGCAACAGGCCGCTGAAGCAGACGCTGCTATTGCAGCGGGCCAATACAAAGGACTACTGCACGGCATACCCTACGGTCTTAAAGATCTTTTTGCAGTGAAAGGAACCAAAACTACCTGGGGAGCTGCGCCATATAAAAACCAGCAGATAGAAACAGATGCCTATGTTTATACCAAGCTAAAGGAAGCAGGTGCTGTATTAGTTGCCAAGTTTGCCTTGGGGGCGCTTGCAATGGGCGACTATTGGTATGGAGGAAGAACAAGAAACCCCTGGAATCTTCAGCAGGGCTCTTCCGGATCCTCAGCCGGATCGGCAGCAGCTACAGTAGCAGGCCTGGTACCTTTTGCAATTGGTACAGAAACCTGGGGTTCTATTATTTCTCCCGCTTCTACCTGTGGGGCAACAGGGCTTCGTCCTACATTCGGAAGAATCAGCAAATCCGGTGCTATGGCCCTAAGCTGGAGCCTGGATAAGGTAGGTCCTATCTGCCGGTCAGCAGAAGATGCGGCACTGGTGTTTGCCTATCTGCACGGTACAGACGGGCTGGATCAGTCGGCAGTAACCAAACCGTTTAACTATACGCCCAACGGAGATATTAGAAAATTAAAAGTGGGTTATGCAAAGAATTATTTTGATAAAATCACAGATACCACCCGCAACGAATGGAAAGTGCTTCAAACATTCAAACAAATGGGAGTGGAGTTGATTCCTGTGGTATTTCCGGACAGCGGTGTTTACAAGTTCAACGTCATGGATGTTGTGATCAGCGCAGAATCTGCTGCTGCTTTTGATGAATTTACCAGGAACAACACAGATGATGCCATGACCCGTCAGGGAATCAACGACTGGCCCAATAGCTTCAGGGTGTCGAGACTCATGCCTGCGGCAGAATATGTAAACGCCAACAGACATCGCTATTTGTTGATGCAAAAAATCAATGAAACCATGCAATCCATTGATGTACTGATTTGCCCTACCAGGGGCAGCGGTAACCAGTCGGCCATTACCAATCTGACCGGCCATCCTGCTGTTTGTGTTCCGACCGGATTTGATAAACGAACCCAGTTGCCCACAAGCATTACATTTTTAGGGAATCTGTACGATGAGGCTTCCATATTGCTGGCCGCAAAAGCCTATCAGCAATCTACCGGATGGGATGAATTGCATCCGCCCAAATTCAAATAACGTATTCTACTAAAAAGCAACTCTTTTCTTATGAAGTTCCGGTTCGTTTCCCTTTTGTTGATCATTGTTTTTCAGGTTTCCTGCACCAGCTCCAAAATTGTTCAAACGCAGCTACCCGATCACATTGGCGGTTTAAAACTGCTGGATGTGTATACGATCCCGCATGCGCTGAATTTTAAAGGAACCAATGTGGGTGGATTGTCGGGCATTGATTATGATGTTTCAGGAGACCGGTATTTTCTGATTTGTGATGACCGGTCATCGATCAACCCAGCCAGGTTTTATACTGCAAAAATTCCCATAAAGAACAATAAAATTGATACGGTTCTTTTTACAGACGCGGTGTTCCTGAAAGATGAAAACAGGCACTACTACCCAGACAGCAAAACCAATCCGGCCCGCACGCCCGATCCTGAAGCAATGCGCTACGATCCATTGCAGGGAAACCTGATCTGGAGCAGTGAGGGTGAAAGAATTGTTCGCGCAAAAGATACGGTGTTGACTAACCCATCCATTACCCGGATTAACCTGTCCGGAAACCAAACAGACAGTTTTGCGCTTCCTGCTAATTTGCATATGCGGGCCACTGAAAATGGTCCCAGACAAAACGGAGTATTGGAAGGCATGAGTTTTGCCGACAACTACAAAACCCTTTATGTAAACGTAGAAGAGCCGCTTTATGAAGATGGTCCCAGGGCAGAACTCAGCCCAAATAAAGCATATGTGCGTATTTACCGGTTTGATGTTGCTGCCCGGAAAAACACTGCACAATATGCATACGAACTGGATCCGGTAGCCTACCCTCCTACTCCGGCAGGCTCATTTAAGGTGAACGGAATACCGGATTTGCTCAGCCTGGGAAACAACCGCCTGTTGGTTTTGGAAAGATCTTATTCTACCGGAAGAATCCCCTGCACCATCAAGGTTTTTGTTGCAGACCTGAATACAGCAACCGATATCAGCAACAATCCTTCTCTCAAAACCAATACCCAGTTTACCCCTGTTCAAAAGCAATTGTTGCTGAATATGGAAGACCTGAAGGTTTTTACAGACAATATTGAAGGGGTTAGTTTTGGTCCAAGATTACCCAATGGAAATCCTACCCTGCTTTTTGTGGCAGATAATAATTTTTCTCCCTTTCAGCAGTCACAGGTATTTTTATTTGAAATTGTTCCCTGATGTTGTACCGGATGTTATTCAAACAATGTTTTAGCCTTTTGCTGGCAGCAGTTCTCCTGTATGCCTGCAAACAACCAGCAACAGCCGGCGGCAATCCGGTGGTGGTCATTGAAACCGCTTTTGGAGACATTGAATTGGAACTCTATGCTCAAAAAGCGCCCCTCACCTGTGCTGCATTTCTGCAATATGTAGACTCGGGCTGGTACAAGCGGTCCAATTTTTACCGGGTACTGCATTTTGAGAATCAACCATCCAATGCCCCCAAGTCGGAGCTGATCCAGGGCGGAATCTGGAAGAGCAACAACGCCTTGGCGGTTTCAGTAAAAGGAATCACCCACGAAAGCACCCGGCAAACCGGTATTCCGCATAAAACAGGTGTTGTATCACTGGCGAGGGCCGAACCGGGAACGGCAGGAACAGAGTTTTTTATTTGTCTGGACGATGAACCCGGATTGGATTACGGAGGAGAGAATGTTGCAGACAGGCAGGGTTATTCTGCCTTTGGTAAAGTAGTAAAGGGCATGGATGTGGTAAGAAAAATCTACCGACAGCGAGAAAGAAACCAATATTTTGATCCATTGATCACCATCTTCTCTATCGACAGAAAATAGCTGCACAGGCAGAATAATGAGTAACTTTAGGTCCCCCCTGAGTGCCAACCAATCTGGCACGAGAATTGGCGCTCTTTTAAGAATTGTATTCATCAATTTAAAAGCCAGTATATGAAAAAGTTCATTTTAGCAGGAGCTCTTGTTGCTTCTATTTTCTTCCTTGGCTGCACACAGAAAGCATTTGTACAAAAAGACAATTCTGTTAACTTTTCTACCATTAAAACCTATGCCTGGGCAGAAGGAGATTCGGATAAGGACTCCACCACCAAACGTCCTCAGATCAACAGCATGCAGGATGTGAAAGTTCACGAAGCCGTAGAAAAATACCTGCAGGAAATGGGATGGTCCGAAACCAAAACCAATCCGGATGTATTTCTGGTTTGTGATGTGGTTGTTGAAAAAGAAGTAAGAGATGTGAACACACCGATCTACAGCCAGCCGATGACCCGCTGGTATTACAATCCAAGGGGAGGAAGATGGGTTCCTATTTACTATCCGCCTACTTTTTGGGGTTATGATACCAGAACGCAGGTGGTTCGGGAGGGTACACTCACCCTGACCATGATGAACCCGCAAACCGATAAGCCGATATGGCAGGGTTGGACTACTGCAGAAATATATGGAAAGAAAATTTCTGAAAAACAGATCAACGCAAGTGTAAAAGCAATTATTGATCAACTGAAAAAGCCCTGATATTTGCAGCATGCCGTTCAAATTACATTCCTCGTATACACCCGCCGGTGATCAGCCTGCTGCTATTCAACAATTAACAGACGGAATCAACGAGGGTGAACAGTTTCAGACATTATTGGGTGTAACCGGAAGCGGTAAAACGTTTACCATTGCCAATGTTATACAAAATGTACAGCGGCCTACCCTTGTGCTGACCCACAATAAAACACTGGTAGCGCAGCTTTACGGAGAATTCAAACAGTTTTTTCCTGAAAACGCGGTAGGCTATTTTGTAAGCTATTACGATTACTACCAGCCCGAAGCCTATATGCCGGTAACCGGCGTGTACATTGAAAAAGACCTGAGTATCAATGAGGAACTGGATAAGCTGCGCCTGCAGGCCACATCGCAACTGCTGAGCGGAAGAAGGGATATTATTGTTGTGGCCAGCGTAAGTTGCATATATGGTATGGGAAACCCTACCGAATACGAAAATGGCATCATCCGGATCGAGAAAGGACAGGCCATTTCCCGCCAGGGATTTCTGCATTCACTGGTGAATTCTTTGTACAACCGATCACAGGGAGATTTTACCAGAGGTACCTTCCGGGTAAAAGGAGATACCGTTGATATCAATCTTCCTTATGTGGATTTTGGATACCGGATCACTTTCTTCGGAGATGAGATTGAAGAAATTGAAAGCATCGACACGGCTACCAGTAAGCGGATCGGCCTGATGGAAAATGCGGCTATTTTCCCTGCCAATCTTTACCTGGCACCCAAGGATATGATTGTGGAGGTGATGCATGAAATACAAGACGAGATGATGCAACAGGTGGAATACTTTCAGGCATCCGGAAAATTCATAGAAGCTTCCCGTTTAAAAGAACGGGTGGAGTACGACCTGGAAATGATCCGTGAACTGGGCTATTGTAATGGCATTGAAAACTATTCAAGGTTTTTCGACAGAAGAAAGCCTGGAACAAGGCCTTTCTGTTTACTGGATTATTTCCCCAAGGATTTTTTATGTGTGATTGATGAGAGCCATCAGACCATTCCACAAGTAGCTGGCATGTATGGAGGCGACCGGAGCAGAAAAATGGTATTGGTAGATTATGGGTTTCGTTTACCCAGCGCCATGGACAACAGGCCGCTCAATTTTTATGAGTTCGAAAGCATGATTGGCCAAACGGTTTTTGTAAGCGCAACTCCGGGAGAATATGAGTTGGAGCAAACAGGTGGCGTGGTAGTGGAACAGGTGGTTCGCCCTACCGGCCTGCTGGACCCTCCGATCGAAATTCGTCCAAGCGCCAACCAGATTGATGATTTGCTCGATGCCATAGATGAACGGGTGAAACGGGGAGACCGCGTGCTGGTGACCACCCTTACCAAGCGAATGGCAGAAGAAATGGATAAGTACCTCGGCAGGATCAACATCAAATCCAAATACATACACAGCGATGTGGATACGCTCGAACGCGTGGAAATCCTCCGCGACCTTCGCCTGGGGGTAATAGATGTGCTGGTGGGTGTTAACCTGCTGAGAGAAGGACTTGATTTGCCCGAAGTGTCTCTGGTAGCCATTTTGGATGCAGACAAGGAGGGCTTCCTCCGCAACGAACGTTCCCTGACGCAAACAGCCGGAAGAGCTGCCCGAAACGTGAACGGACTGGTCATTTTTTATGCCGATAAAATGACCGAGAGTATGCAGCGTACCATCGACGAAACCAATCGCAGAAGGGAGAAGCAAATTGCCTATAACCTGGAGCACCATATTACGCCAACCACCATTTCCAAGAGCAAGGAGCAGGTTTTTGCACAAACCTCGGTGCTGGATATCAAAGGCTATGATCCGTCTAACCCGTATGCCGTACAGCAGGATCAGGATCTGGTGGCGCCTAAGGTGGCGGAAGAGCAGGAAGAATACAAAACCATACCTCAAATGGAGAAGGCCATCCAGCGAACCAAAAAAGAAATGGAAAAAGCGGCAAGAGACCTGGACTTTATTGAAGCTGCCCGCCTTCGGGATGAGATGTTCCGGCTGCAGAAAGAGCTGGAAGCCATGAAATAGGCTTTGAAAGAACTTGTACAAAAAAGAATTAATTTAGTTTGATGAACAGAGTGCTACTATTGATTGCGTTGCTGATACAAGCCAGATCGTACTCACAGCAACCTTATTACCAGGAACGATTCCGACCTCAGTTCCATTATTCTTCGCAGAAGAACTGGATCAACGATCCCAATGGCCTGATTTACCACAACGGAGAATACCATTTGTTTTATCAGCACAACCCCTTTGCGAATTTCTGGGGTCATATGAGCTGGGGACATGCGGTAAGTTCCGACCTGGTTTACTGGAAACAATTGCCGGTAGCATTGAGGGAAGAAAATGAGGTCATGGTATTTTCCGGATCTGTTGTAACCGACCCCAAGAACAAAACGGGATTCGGGCAGAAAAAGGGAGAGGTATCCATGGTGGCCATTTATACCGGACACGATAGTTTATTGCAAACACAAAATCTGGCGTACAGCCTCGATAATGGAAAATCCTGGGGAAGGTATTCCGGCAATCCCGTACTGGACCTGCAGATGAAGGATTTTCGTGATCCGAATGTATTCTGGCATGAACCCACCAAGAGATGGATTATGGCCGTGGCTATGCCCAACGAGAAAATGATTTCTTTCTACAGTTCCTTCAGTTTAAAGCAATGGACTTTTGAAAGTGATTTTGGTCCTTATGCAGATACATCGGGGGTTTGGGAATGTCCTGATTTGGTGGAAGTACCCATTGTAGGCGAACCCAATAAGAAAAAATGGGTGCTGATGGTTTCACAGAACGCCACCACACAATACTTTGTAGGAGAATTTGACGGATCAAAATTTTACAATGAAAATCCGCAGAACAAAATCATGCGCCCGGATTATGGCGCGGATTATTATGCTGCGGTTTCCTATAAGACCACACCGGATAAACAGCCAACCAGTATTGGCTGGGTGAACAACTGGGGGTATGCCAACGAAGTTCCTACCAACCCATGGAAAGGAGCAATGGCCCTGCCCAGAAAACTGTCTGTAAAAAAAGCAGGAAACGAATGGGTGCTGGTACAGGAGCCTATTAAAGCCCTGCGCAGACTCCGGTCCACAGCACAGGTATTAAAGAACAGTGTTCCGGTAAAATACAAGCACGTATTGCCCTTTAAAGGCAATTGTTTTGAAATGGAATTTGATCTCCGACCCTCTACAACAAGCGTGAGCGGAATGAAAATAGCTGTGGGGGGCAACCGTTATTTTACCATTGGATATGATGCAACACTGGAGCAGTTGTACATCGACAGATCCAATACCCCTTCGGGATTCAGTAAACAGTATCCTTTCTACCATACCAAAAACGCCTATCTCAAAACAGTGAACGACCTGATTCACTTACGGGTTTTCTTTGATAAGAGTATTGTGGAAGTTTATGCCAATAACGGAGAACTGGTATTTACCACACAGGTGTTTCCGGAAGAGAAAGACACAGGAATTGAGTTTTTCAGCGACGGAAACATATCTGTTTTTGAAAATGTTTGGTTCTGGCCCATGAAATCTATCTGGAAATAAGTTGCATCTTTGCAGTTGAAAATCTGACCGTATGAGCTTTAGGAATTTTAAGATGGTAAGCTACGTGGTATATGGCCGCGGAAGTTTTAATCAGTTAGACGAAATTTTAGCACCGCAACGCAAGGGCGATGCTCCCATGATATTTTTAGTAGATCATTTTTTTGAAGGGAAACCCCTGTTGTCGCGTATTCCATTGCGTGGCAAAGACAAAGTGATCCTGGCAGATGTTACCTACGAGCCAAAAACCACCCAGGTAGATGCACTGGCAAAATCACTGAAAGAAGAATTCGGAACCATTAGTGGGGTAATCGGTATTGGTGGAGGGTCTACGATGGACCTGGCCAAAGCGGTATCTCTGATGATGACGAACCCCGGATCCTCTGCCGATTATCAGGGCTGGGACCTGGTGAAAAATCCCGGCGTGTACAAGGCGGGTATTCCTACCCTCAGCGGAACAGGAGCTGAAGTGAGCAGGACCACAGTATTAACCGGCCCAACACGTAAACTCGGAATGAACAGCGACTTTACTCCTTTTGATCAGATTGTACTGGATCCGGAATTAACCAAAGACGCACCGGCCAACCAGCGTTTTTATACAGGCATGGACTGTTATATCCATTGCATTGAAAGTCTGGAAGGAACCTACCTCAATGAGTTCAGCAAAAGCTATGGAGAAAAAGCATTGCAGCTTTGCCAGAAAGTTTTTGTAGAGAAAGACCATTGGGACGATGAGTGCGACGATCAGCTGATGATGGCTTCTTATGCCGGCGGTATGAGTATTGCTTATTCCCAGGTGGGCGTAGCCCATGCAGTAAGCTATGGACTAAGCTATTTACTCGGCACCAAGCATGGCATCGGCAACTGTATTGTGATGAATCACCTGGAAGAATATTATCCTGCAGGTGTGAAGGAATTCAAATACATGGTAGAGAAGAATAAGATTGAAATTCCGCAGGGCATTTGCAAAGGCCTTACCGATGAACAGTTCAACACCATGATCGGCGTATCCATGGGCATGAAACCTTTGTGGGAAAATGCTTTGGGAAAAGACTGGGAAAAAATCATGACCCGCGAAAAACTGCGCGCTCTGTTCGAGAAATTATAACAGCTTAGCCGCTTTAATCAGGTCTTCCGGCGTATCAATCTCCACACCCATGTAATTGGTGAGGACCATTTTTAATGGAACACCATATTCCAGGTAACGCAGGCATTCAATTTTTTCAGCTGCTTCCAGTGGGGTCATTGGCCAACTGCTGAAGTTGAGCAGAGCTTGTTTGCGGAACGCATAAACACCTATGTGCTCATAGTAGGTGATGGCAATATCCTTGCTTCTGGGGTAAGGAATAACGCTGCGGGAAAAAAACAGGGCATTCCAGTTTCGGTCTACTGCAACTTTTACATAATTCGGGTCCTCGATCAGCTCAGGATCTTTCAGCTCCTGCATGAGGGAAGCCACTTGTACCCTTTCTTCCTGAAATACAGCAAGCAGTTTTTTCAAAGGCGCTTTTTGTACAAAAGGTTCATCGCCCTGAACGTTTACAATAACATCTACATCCAGTTCTTCAGCAGCTTCGGCAATCCGGTCGCTTCCGCTCTCATGGTTTTTTTTGCTCATGATGGCTTTGCCACCATGAGAGGTGATTTCGTTGAAGATGATCTCACTGTCGGTTACCACCACTACTTCATCAAAGAGCCCGGTCGCTTTTGTATTGTCATAGGTATGCAGAATAACAGATTTGTTACCCAGCACCTGCATCAGTTTAGCAGGGAAGCGGGTGGCGGCATAGCGCGCGGGAATCATTGCAACAGTCTTCATACATCAACTTTGAACAAAGATACAATACCGGGCGTCAAACAACAGTCAGACTGCGGAACCCGGCTTTAATAGTTGGTCTTAATGGTTTGATCGAAGGGGATTTTTAACTGATAACCCAGCTGCTCATCGGTACGATCGTCGAGCACATCCAGTCCATAACGAATTTCTTCAATTGGGGTGTCATTATATGTCCCGAACATACGGTCCCAGATAGAAAAAATATTTCCGTAGTTGCTGTCGGTTTGTGGTTGTTTATAGTGATGGTGCACTTTATGCATATTGGGCGAAACAATCAGCCAGCTGATGGTGGTGTCTAGCCAGAGCGGCAAACGCATATTGGCATGATTGAACTGAGACAGCACGGCGCTCATGCTCTG
>JAQTZD010000012.1 GCA_028687975.1 Sediminibacterium sp. | reverse complement strand
AAGGACTGAAAATCCTTGTGTCGCCGGTTCGATCCCGGCCCACACCACGTTTAAGAATCTTAAATGCCTGTAAATGAATAATTTACGGGCATTTTTGTTTATATAAGGGACAAAAATATTCTTGCCCAGGCTAAAAACATTTTTTTGAAATTTGCCAATTAGAATGAACTTACTGAGCGAAGATGTAGGGTCTCAAAATAGTGGAGAGTTTATGAAACGCGCGAATCGCAACTTACTCTTAGAGATTTCTTGCTTAAGTTAGATGGCGACTGTGTAGCATTAAAATTATTCTTCAAATGGATAATTATCAGGAGCAGATTTTTGTAGTGCCTTTATTATTCTGAGTTTTAAGCTCTCGTCATATTCCTCTTCGTTGAGTAGTGATGTTATTATATCTCCTAGTAGCTCTTTATCAATAATATTATCCGCAACAGCAACTGCAATGTTTTCCATTTCCATGATGAATTTATTTACAAGAACATCCAATCCGTTAACTTCTAATAGAAAAGCTCCTAGAGCAATTGATGTCCTTTTGTTGCCATCGGTGAAACAGTGACCCATATTTACAGCAAAAACTAAATGTGTTAACTTTTCTTCGAATGAAGGATAGTAATCATCATTTTGAATATGTTCAATGATACTCTCTATGTTACCCAAGTCTTTAACTCCTTTTATTCCACCAGAGATTTCGAGTACACTGTCATGCGCTCGAATGCAATGTTCGATATCAAAATAAATCAAAGCCACTAGCGGTCTCTTAAGCGTTTAAATACTTCTTTGTTCTCTTCAATCCGATCCTCTAATTGTCTGCTTTTTTCACCTAAAAATTTATCAATATCGTCAAGGCTTACTGTACTCACGTATTCCTTTAGTTTTTCGTGCAATGCTTCACGAAATGCCATATCCCGGCTCGCCATTAGGCCCCTTGCCTTTTCCTGTAAAGGGGCGTATAAGCTATTGGACATTTCTTCAAATTCCTTGAATAGTAAATGGGTTTCGCTAAGCCTAAACTTTATTCGACCACGTTCTTCAAATCGCTTTCTTAAAAAATCTGCAAAACCATTCTCATAGCTGGAAACAAGATCCAATACCTCTGAGTACATTGTTGCTCTTACACTTTCTTTTGTATTCAAATTTAAAACCTGTCTGTATTCCTTAGCATTTTCTTTGAAAATGCTCATATATATCTTATCTGTAAGCTGGCTGTATTTGAATTTGTTATCTACTATATATGCGTCGAGAGCGTTGGTAAATTCTTGGCGATAGCTGAATTCACGAATGGCGCTTGGTAAAAACTCCTCTTCTCTTTGATTGATAAATTTGGTCGATCCGCCCAGCCGTTTATTTAAAACATCTATGACTATATTGAGAATAGCACCCCTAAGTTCCCTTGCGCGTTCGGAGGTAGTTAGCAGCATGCCGACGTTCAAAAGGGCCTTAAAAGTAAAGATTCCGATTGAAGATGTTCTTGAGCTAATCAATTCATTTTCAACCAATTGTGACATGTCACCGACATTCATGTCGGTCGCATGCCGACCAGAAGAAGCGGTTTCCTCAAAAGCCATTCGAAGGGCCTTAAGGCGAGATCCAGTGAAAAGTTCATAGCCGTTTTCTTTAAATTCTAAATCATTAGAATCTAAAAGACGTTCTATTGTACGAATATCAACCTCATAAAAACCAGCAACCTGGGTCTTAGTAAAGCGATATTTGCCATCAAAAAATACACCGGGAAAGCCAAACTGATTGTAAACTTCTTTAATAGCATCCTTATTACTAAGGATGCTTTTCCGGTCTATTTCTGAATTTGTTAAGTCTCTCTTCATTGTCACTGTTATAATTACGTCTCAATGATAAAAATACTCAATTCTTTTCTCATTCCTTTGACTTATTGATTATCCCATCGTTCTTTAAGCAGTTTATCATGATCTGAGGAATTCAGCTTGATATATTTAAGAAAGGCCTTTTCGGTTTTATGACCCGTTATGGCCATTATAGTAAGTGTTGGAGTTCCAGCTAAAAACTCATTGGTCGCGAAACTTCTTCTGGCTGTATGCGTAGTAAGCATTTCCCACTTAGCAAGACTTGTTTGTTTGTTGGCACCTTCTTTTGTTATGTTTTTCACTACAGATTTCCCGAGGCAGTCAATTTCCTTACCAACTTCCTTAAGGTACTCATTGGTTTTTTGATTTGTTAAAGGGGCCGGAAACACACCGTGATACTTTTCTAGTAATCCTTTAATTGCCCTATGAACAGGAATAGTTACAGGAGAGCCTGTTTTGGTCTGGTTTATTTGGATGTAGCCATTTTTGATGTTTTCAGTTGTGAGTATGGAGTAGTCGGAATAACGAAGTCCTATATAGCAGCCAACTAAAAACAAGTCACGCACCCGCTCAAGTTTGGGTTTATCAGAGAGATCATGGTTTTTCAATTCTTCAAGTTCGATTTTATCAAGGTATATGCTGTCAGATGCTTCGCGAAGAACTACAAAGCGCTTTGTTTTAAATGAAGTATTAGAAGTTAAATGAAGATCAAGAGCCTCATTCATAATAAGCTTTAAAACCTGTATGTCTTTTCCTACACTATTACTGGCCAATTTCTTTTCCTTAATCAGGTATTCAATAAAGGCGTTATAAAATTTTAGGTCAATTCTTTCGAATGTGATTTTAGTAAAATACTATTTCTGGAAATCTTTTAAATGCTTTAACGTTGTAACATAAGTCTTAATAGTATTTGGGTTGATCACCTTTCCCGTCATTGGATTCAGTCTTGTGCCAGCCTCAGATTGATTAATGATCTTTTGAAAGAAATCAAAAAAAGTAATCTCCGGTTCTTTTTCTACCCGGTCAAGACGTTTATCAATTTCAAGTTTTAAAGTTGATAAAGACGGAGGAATGCCATCTGCATCATTCGTGAGGTTCCAAAAAGATTTATCTGCGACCTTCTTTAGGATGTCGAGATAGCGGTTCAATTCAAGATGATTTTCAACTTTTGCAACGGGTTTTATACGTTGTTTGTTTTTGTCCCAATGAAGGGGATGAATGTTGATCCTGGTAGGATATTTTATGCCCCGACTTTTGCAGAACAAGCGAAGGAATATGGGTGTTTCAGTTGTGCTCTTTGGCTTTCTTAGGTAAAAATTCGTACGAAGCATGGGAACGGTTTTGTCTTGCCATATGAAATTACGCACTCGAACCTCTTTTTGTCCTCAAAATGGGGGACAAAATTTGCTAATGTATAAAAAATTAACAATACTCGGCATGACATTGAACATCCTAAACACTTGATTATAAGTGATTTTAAATATGTATAAATTAAGGTGAGTAATGTTAGGTTCGATTTTTTTATTTCGGCCCACACCACCACTAAAAACCCCAGAATCCGCGTTGAGCGGTCGTTCTGGGGTTTTTTAATACCCATAAAACATACTTGGCGGTTGCCAACTAAACCAACCCAGCGGTAAAAATCTTTATTATCGACCGTCTACTACCTTCAGATCTTCGTTCAATTCAAGTAAGGCTTTTACCCCCTTTCTTGTTATCACATTATCATCATTAGCGCAATAGATATCATAACTCTCCCCAAAAATATTTAACAAACAATAATAGCGAGTAAATCTGACCGAAGTTAATTTACGCAAGACATCCCAACAAAATAGCACGTTTCAAAAATTGAAGTAACTATATATTCTAAAAGCGCAAATTAAATGTGTTTATGTCAGAAGACTCTTAGTGGATATACATACCCCCAAAGCATGTCGTTATATTCCGAAATCTAGTTTGAGCTATAAAAACAGGGGTAAATGCCCCTGTTTTTATATAATTGACCCCTTATATTTACATTATAAAGAGTTGTAATAACTGCTAATAAATTGAATAAAAGGTAGATTCAAGTTTTTAACGCAACATTAGTTCTTTAAACTTTTCTTTTGGTGTTGACCAATCAAACGTTTACACGTTCAGATTTGAAGAACATTAACGCAAGGGGCGATGATGAAGGTTTAGGAGGCGGCACCTGTAAGTATACATGTAATTATATCATGGCTGCATGTGGCGAACGAAACAACTAGAAGGTAGATTCTGACAATTGCTGCTGCTAATTAAAAGATAGCCTCAAAACAATCCTAGTCGGTCAAAGACTAGGATTGTTTAAATAATCAATTCTATGAGAAAATCGAAATGTTTATTTGTTCCATTATTGCTGCTTACGTTTTTTGCAAATGCACAGAATACAAGTAAATTCAAAATTAAAGGACAAATTAAGTTTCTAAATAATAAACAGATTGTCGTTAGCAACCCCGTCTTTTTTACTGACTCGTTATATTGTGACGGAAATCTTGATAGCACAACCGTAAGCGTAAGAGACAATCACTTTGTCGTAGGGTATACGGCTAAGTATACAACTCCATTCCAATTTTCCTATTTAGAACAAATAGGAAATAAACGGAAAGTAATTGTATCTGATTTGCTTTTTTCCGATGGACATGACATGGAAATATCTTTAAAAAAATTTAGCGAATCGCCAAAGATAAATTTTCTTAAAAAGTCACAACCTAATACAGAATACAATTTCATCCACTCTCTTTATAGTTATCTGGAATCAGATACTATTAGCTATAAAGTAAATTCGGCTACTGTAATTCAAAAAGATTCAATAATTGCCGACTATGTATTAACGCACACAGATTCTTATGTTGCACTCTGGATTTTAATATTAGATTATACGAGATTGGGATATAATATTTATCAGAATAATGCACTAAGGCTATTTTCAAAAAATATAAAATCTTCAAAAACATATCAATATTTTGAGGCAAAAATTGCAACAGAACAGATGTTGCAATTAGGTCAGATATTCCCGTTCAGGAAACTGTCGTTCGGGTCCGACATTCAAAACCAAATTAAGAATCACAAATATACGCTGATTGATTTTTGGGCATCTTATTGCGGTCCTTGTATTGCCGAATTCCCAAATTTGAAAACAATATATAAAACAACGAGTAGAAATGTATTCGAAATCGTATTAGTAGCTATCAATTCGAACAAAGACGAAAGAATGGATGATCTCCTAAAAGAAAATCAAATACCCTGGAAAAACATCTTAGATAACAATGGAAGCGAATCTAAAAATGTGAATATTTATGGAATACCACGAAACTTTATTTTAGATTCCAATGGAAAAATTGTGGGAAGAGATCTGACTCCTGTGGAAATTGCTACTTTCCTGAAAAAAATTAAATAAAAGATATGAAAAAAAATACTTTATTCACAGGATCGGTAGAATATGCAAGGGCTGAAAAAATATTGATAAATGAAGAAGAATCTAAATTTCAAACCCAAAGCCATCCAAATTTAACAATACTCAGCATGACATCGAACTTCCTAAACACATGATAATAAGTAATTTTAAATATGTATAAATTAGGGTGAGTAAGGTTAGGTTCGTTTTATTATCCCGGCCACTCCACGATAAAAATTAAGCAGTTATGAAATTCTTCATAGCTGCTTTTTTTATTGAGGTACACCATAGATATAACAATTAAGAGTTAGACTCCCCGATCAACTCCTATAATCGAAATATTACTTTTTTCTATGAAATATATAAAACGACTTTAGAGCAGTTTATAAATCACACATTGGCATTAAAAGCCAGAGCGACCGCAATCGTGCTGGCGCACAATCATCCGTCAGGGCGTTTGGCAACCAGAAAGCCAAGATCTAAAGATAATCTAACAAAGTTGCTTAAGTTTTTGTTAGATAAATAATATATCTAACAAAAAGATGCGTTTTATTGTAAGATATAAATTAAATTTGTTAGATAAATATCTTGTCAAAGGGGTTTCTATGACCACCAGCAAAAGAAAAACAGAAGATGAATTCGCACGAATTAAAGCGGCCTTGGCTCATGCCGAGAGCGGAGTCTCTATACATGTCATAGAAGAAGCCCTTAACCCGCGCATTGAGCAGCACACATTGCGTCGCCGCCTTGCCAAATTGGAAGAACTAGGGGAAGTGAAAGTAAGCGGTCAGAATAAAGGAAGACGGTACTATTTTGTATCTCCAGTTAAGGAAGAAGCCCATGTTCACGCACCTGTTCCGGCTTCAGGCGAGAGCGAAATTGTTCCTCTTTCACCAGTAGCGAAAGATATTATAAAGATTGTTTCGCAAGCAGAAGAAAAACGTACCCCCGTTGCATACAATATTGATTTTTTGATGTCCTATCGACCGAATGTCGATTCTTATTTAAATGCGGAGGAAAAAGAAAAGCTTGCAGAGCTTGGAAAAACAAAAGGAGCAGATAAGCCGGCAGGTACATACGCAAAGGAAATTTTTCAACGATTATTAATTGACCTTGCCTGGAACTCAAGCCGTCTTGAAGGAAATACATATAGCCTTCTCGAAACACAAAGGCTTCTTTCAGTGGGGCAAGCTGCCGAAGATAAAACTGCAGAAGAAGCCCAAATGATATTGAACCATAAAGAGGCAATTGAATTTATTATTCGATCTGTCGAAGATGTTGGATTTAATCGTTATTCAATTTTAGGGTTGCATGCGCTTTTATCAAACAACCTTCTGCCAAATCCTGCGGCGTCTGGGCGAATCCGTGAAATTAGCGTAGGCATTGGGCGTTCCGTATATATGCCACTCGAAATTCCTCAACAGATCGGGGAAATGTTCGATATAATGCTTGAAAAAGCTAGCCAGATTGAGAATCCTTTTGAGCAGGCATTTTTTATTACTGTACACCTACCCTATTTACAACCCTTTGAAGATGTTAATAAACGCGTCTCAAGGCTTGCGGCGAATATTCCCCTAATCAAACGAAATCTGTCGCCTCTTTCTTTTGTTGATGTGCCAAAAGATGTTTACACCCATGGGTTACTTGCGGTCTATGAGCTGAATAGAATAGAAATACTTAAAGATGTTTTTATTTGGGCTTACGGTCGCTCAGCTACACGTTACGCCGCTTTGAGACAAACGCTTGGGAAGCCCGATCCTTTCGTGATGAAATACAGGCAAGAGATTAAGAGCCTTATTTCTAATATAATTATGAACACCTTGTCTTATGAAGAAGCTATTGTAAAAATAAAACAAGATGCAGAGAATCTTCCGAGCGACGATCAAAACAGGTTTATAGAGATTATCGATACAGAGTTAATGAATATGCACGAAGGAAATATCGCCCGTTATTTTATCCGCCCCGCTCAGTTTCGCGCATGGAAAGAAAAGTGGCATGTTTAAAAGAAGAATTTTAGAACAGGTGTAACTATTTCGGGTTTTGACCCTTCCCATGTGATATTGAATTAAAGACCGTGATCCGTATAATCCTCCTATTTGGCTCATATTTCTATTATATGTGAGCCGAATAAATACTGTAATCGGCTCATGACTACCTATAACTGGCAACAACCCAACTGGCCATTGCGCTTTTATATTTTGAAACAATCCACCCGCTTGAAGATGGAAATGGCAGAGTCGGCAGAGCCATTTCCGAAAAGGCATTGTCGCAAACGATTGGCAGGCCTATAATGCTACAGCAACTAAATATCCAAAAGGGGCATTTATCTCTCCAGGATTAAAAACTCCCGATACTTCACCCAAGAAGTTGAGTTTTCACAGGCAGAACCATGATTATTATCATTTTTCATGGTAAGAATGCAGCGTAGCTTTATGTGTAATACTTAAGTTTTGTGCTTTCATGCACTACTACATCGGTTTTCAATCTTTCATATTTCAAATAAACAGACATGAGAAAGAGATCAATCACCGGAAGAATCCCCTCATACTTACCTGGACTGCTTTTACTTTGTTTGATTTCCTGTAATAAAAACATTGCCGTGATTGAATCTCCCGGCACCACTGTTACTACAACTGCTGAACAAACAATTATTCCCGACCAGGTTCCAACCTATCCGCACAGGATCGGGCCCAACGATGTTGCCCTGTTTGGTCAGTATGGGTATGGCACCTGGTATTACGGTTCCGGTGTGCCGCATCAAAAAAGAGTTGACCTGATGCCTTCGAATTACTCGGGTAATTCCGTAACCAATGCAGCGCTTCTGGCCAACTTCTTTGCCATTTCAGATATTCATATTACGGATAAAGAATCACCGGCACAGGCCATTTATTATGGATACAAATGGGGTATTATCTCTGGTTATTCGCCGGCCATGCTTTATTCCACCCATATGCTCGATGCAGCTGTTCATACCATCAACCGGCTTCATAAAACAAAACCCTTCGATTTTGGACTTTCGCTTGGAGATGCCCTGAACAGCGCCCAGTACAACGAACTGAAATGGTTTGTAGACGTAATGGACGGAAAAGTGATTAACCCTGATTCCGGTGAAAAAGACGACCCCAACCCCGGACCCAATAATGACTACCAGGACGAATTCAAAGCCGAGGGCATAGACCCATCTCTTAAATGGTACCAGACGCTTGGCAATCACGATCACTTCTGGATGGGTATGTTTCCGCCCGATCAGTATGTGAAAGATAAAATGATCGGTAATACGGTTATGAATCTTGGGAACATTTTCACTGATCCCTCCGGCATTAGTAGCAGGGGCTATTATATGGGCGTCATCAATGGTAAAACCCCCAATGGTGAGATTGTTGGCGCAGGACCAGTTGGTAACTTTACCACTCCTCCTGTGGTTGCTCCGGATCTGAACAGACGGTTTATTACCCGCAATGATTTTATGGATGCTTTTGTAAAAAGCACCAGCTCTCCTGCGGGCCATGGTTTTACAGCCGCTACCGCTGCTTCCGGATTTGCCAGTTATGCTTTTGAACCCAGGTCGGACCTGCCATTAAAAGTAATTGTTCTCGACAATACCAACAGAGACGATCGTACTATAACAGATGGCTATGGCAAGGGGTCCCTTGATAAGGAGCGCTACGACTGGTTAATCAACGAACTGGACAAGGGGCAGGCGGAAGGCAAACTCATGATCATTGCCGCGCATATTCCAATTAAGGTAGTACTTCAGCAAACATTAATTGGAGAATCCATGAAATGGAGTGCTTCTTCTTATAAGTCCGAAGATGGAATGCTGGTAAAACTGCATACCTATCCCAACCTTATTTTGTGGGTATCAGGACATAGGCACCTGAGTGTGGTCACTCCTCAAAAATCACCTGATCCTTCCAGACCGGAACTCGGCTTCTGGGAAGTGGAAACTCCTTCTTTGAGGGAATTCCCCCAGCAGTTCAGGGGTTTTAGAATAACCCGCAACAGCGATGAGACCATTTCTATTTTTGCTACCGACGTGGACCCCATTGCCAAAGAAGGATCGCTGGTTGCAAAAGCAAGATCCTATGCTGTTGCCGCCAATCAGTTATTCAATATTGAACAGGATCCAATGCCTTCAGGTGTAGCAAACGCAGAGCTGGTTTTGCAACTTAGTTCGGAGATGCGCGCGAAACTGGCTAATCTTGGTACCCCCATTAAATAGTCGAAAAAAAAGTTCTGCAGATCATCCCGTCGGGATGGTCTGCAAGTTTAAACCAACCCCGTTCCAAAGGATCTAAATTGTTGCTGGTTCTAACAAAACACCGGTTTTGTTGTTGTCAACAACAAAAATTACCTGATCGTTGGAACCAGCGGTGTTGGCGGAGCTTTATCTGCACAGCTGGCTGTAGATAACAATGTTGTTGGAACGTATTTCCGAAATCCGCAGCCCAACAGCGGGAATCTGTCCTTTCACTATTTAGATGTGCTGGCAGACAATATTGATTTCAGTTTTATTCCGGTTCAACTGGATGGCCTGGCTTACTGCGTGGGGGCTGTTCCGCTGAAACCCTTTTCCAAAATACCGGCATCCGATTTTATGGAGGATTATAAACAGTAGGTTCTGGGCGCTGTGGAGCGATTAACCAGAGCACTTGCGGCAGAATTGACACCCGCGATCCGGGTGAACTGCTAGCGCCATCTATTACAAAAACCTCCCTGACCCAACATATCTTGAGCAGCCCCGAAAAAATGGAGGCGAACGCCCAAAGACACCCTTTAAAAAGGATTGGTTCTGAACGGGATATTGCAGCTACGACTGCTTTCCTGCTTAGCCCACAAGGTGGTTGGATCACCAGTCAGGTATTTCATGTAGGCGGCGGCATCGGCAGTATCCGTTAGCGGCACCACAAAAACCTGCCTAAGATCATATTTTGGTCTGTTGCTTCTCATTGTTCCGAACCCTTACCTGAATGTACTTTTGTTTCAGAAAAACGAAGAGGTTTTTTCATGTTTGATTCAAATAGTTAAGTTTAGGTAAATTGACAAAACAAAGGGGGTGCCTGCATGGGTGCTCCTTTTGTGTTTTTAGACCAGTCTAAAAAATGCCGCATTTGTATTTCAGCAGACTTTTATCTTTGTTCAATGGATAATACAGGGATATTTCGTTCGAGCGACGCAGCTGCCCGGCCGTGATTTGTTTGCTGAAACTGATGTCGTGGGTATAACCCAGTCTCCAGTAATTCCATTCAATTCCTATATACGGAATTAGTGTTTGATCCGTCCGAAACCAGGTACCTACATAAATTTCTACATAGGACCGCAAGGCGTCTTTTATAAAATGACTGTAAGCGCCACCCAGCTGTAATTGGTTATAACTCTGCTGTTGCTGGAAATGAAAACTGGCATGCAGGGTGCCATTGTATCCCAGCGGACTGTACATGCCACCATGAAGGCTTTTTCTTAAACCCGCAATGGTAGCCTGGTTGCTAAAACCTTTCTGAGATCCGAGTATATTGAACAGGGACGCTCCTATATAATAATGGTTTTCGGTGGTGGGGCTGTACTGATAAAGTATCCCCGCATTTACATCCATTGCCGACCGGGAAAGATTCTTAGACAGCAGGGCATCACCACTTGGATTGGTAAATCCTCCGGGAGTAAGCTGGTCCTCGAACTGTGCGTTGGCGGTATTGAACCGCTTGTTGCTGTAATTCATTTGAAAACCCAGCGTTATGGATCTTTTTTGCTCCTCATCCAGTGCTTTCATATATGCCAGCGACAGACCGAGGTTGTTTTGAGTGATCACCCTGTTGCCTGTTTGATCCGATAGCAGGAGTATGCCCATACTTAGCTGGTCGTTCTGTTTGATCTGCCTGCCGAGGATTGGAAAGTCTACCGATGCGGTTTTGGTATTATAGGCGTTGGCATAGTCTGCGTTCTGTGAACGGATATTAGCCACCGCCCGCATGGTTCCATTGAAATTTCCGGTTAATGCCGGATTTAATGTAAGGGGCGAGGAGAAGAATTGTGAAAACTGCGGATCCTGTGCTTTGGCATGCTGTTGAAGCAATGGCATCAATGCCATGACCAGTATGGTTCGCAGAAACCCGGTATGTTTTTTCTGCTGTATCATCTGATCAGTGTAATATTTCCCTTGTATGTTTCAGTAGTTCCATTGCTCAGTTGTACAATGATCTGATAAATATAAGTTCCTTCTTCTGCAGGCTTCCCGTTTTGTGTTCCGTTCCAGCCATCTGTATAACTGTTGGGTAAAGAAGTGCTGCTGTTGAATACAGTAGCACCCCAGCGGTTCATAATCCGAAAAAGTTTTACTTGTGTTACTTCTTTTCCCGCTATTACATAGAAGTAATCGTTGTTGCCATCTCCGTTGGGTGTGAACACATTGGGCAATGCCAGGTGGGAACGGTAATACGCATTGATTGCAATCTGCGCAGAGTCTGCACATCCATATTTACTGGTGGCTACTGTTTTAACAATGGTCGAGCTGTTGGTTTTTAGAACAGGAGTAAAACAATCTGTACAGCTCATGGCAAAAGCGGGTGTCCACAGGATACTGGTTACCGGCTCTCCATACTGATAGATGGATAAGGGATAGGGCTCTCCCCGGTATACCGATACCGCTGTTTCCGGTACTCCGATGGAATAGATCAGGTAGGGGATGTTTGCCATATTGTTGCTGGTCTGCTCTTCGTACAGCGCCAGATCGGGATTGAAATAAACGTACACGTTGGTGGCGCCATTCCGGGCAAAAGCGTAGGAAATTTCTGCACAGCCCCCCGTAAAAAGGGTGGTAACGTTCAGGGTGGCTTCATACAAAAGCACTGCCCCGGGCGTTGTTTTCATTCGGTCGTAGTATTGTACTTTGATTGGCTTCTTCAGTTCTTCATATCCATTCAACAGGCACAACCTCGCATTCACCAATATGCTGTCGTTGCTTTTATAGCAATATATTTCCGGATTGCCTGCTTTTAAATCGTTGGGATATACATGGATGGTTGCTGTTACTGAATCTTCACAACCGTATTCTGTAACAGTTCTTGCTTTTAAATAAGTTGTATCCAGAATTTTTATAGAACTGCTTACACAGCCGGCACAATTGACGCTACCGATATTACTGCTCCACACAATGCTGCTAAGCTGATCCGGAGAATAGTTCAGGTTGATTGCCTGTGTACTGTTCACCAGCACCGTTACATTGTTGGGTGTGATGCTGCGCCTGGGTTGAAACGCAAAGCGGTAGTTCAGGTTGTTTGTTTTACTGATTTCCCGGATAGAATTTTCTTCGTCCAGAATCATATAAATAGAATCTTGCCTGTTTCGTTCTGCTTTCACGATGTGCACAAAACCGGCCACACAATTTCCGGGTATATCCGTTGTTGTTTTGAAAAGGGTGCTGAGTTCCTTTCGGTCAGGATGCGTAAGCTCTTTGTCATAAAACCGAACAGTTGTACCCGCGGGTATTGTGTCTATTCCCAGGTTGCGGATTCCAAAATACATGCGGATGTTTTCGTTATTGGAACAGTTTACCGAGTACAGCTCAATGATTGCATCACTGGTTGCTTCCGTCACATTTAAACGAAAGGTTCCGGAAGCAGATATACAGGAACCCTTTGTTGCCTTCAGCCAGATGTTGTAACTGCCTTTTTCGGGAAAAGAGTACCTCAGGTCGGTTGTTGTGCCCACCATTTCTTCTACCCCGGTAGTATTGTTACTGATATACCATTCAAAACTGTCTGCATTGTGCGAACTGTTTTTAAAAGTAACCGTATCCTCATAAATTCCGGTTTTGGACGCAACAAGTCTCTTGTCGGGAGAGAACCTTGCTACCGTTCCGCAGTTAACGGTGATTTGTGTATAATAACTGCTGTTGCAGGTTTCTGTTGCGTTCAATGCGCGGAGTGTTACCGCATAGGTGCCTGCAGTTGCAAACACATGTTGCAGGTTGCCGGATGTACCAACGCGTGTTTCAATACCGCTGTTATAGTCCTTTACATACCACTCGTAATGATCTGCTCCTGATGATCTGTTGGTAAATCCTACCTCACTACCCGTTTCCGGATAGGAGTTGGATGTTACTTCATATAATGCAAGGATGTCTTCTGCGCAGGGCGGGGTGGCTCCGTTGCTCAGCAACAAACTTCCTCCATTGAACACTTCCAGAAATGCCCGCATTCTTTCTCCCTGACCGGGTGTAAATACAGTTGGACAACTGGTACCATAGTCCATAAAATTGGAGATATTGTCTCGCCGGTCTTCCGTAA
This sequence comes from Sediminibacterium sp., assembly GCA_028687975.1. Taxonomy (GTDB): domain Bacteria; phylum Bacteroidota; class Bacteroidia; order Chitinophagales; family Chitinophagaceae; genus Sediminibacterium. Next base: position 30,414 of record JAQTZD010000012.1, on the reverse strand, counting down.
ATGGTCCGGAGAGCGTATCTGTAGTGCAGGAATTTTCCGGATCAGTGCAGGAAGATCCTTGTATACTTCGATCAGGAGGAGTATCGCATACCTGGTCTCCATCGGTTGTACAGTCGTTGTTGATGCAATTGGTTCCCTGGAAAGTGTGCAGCAACGACAAATAATGACCCATTTCATGAGCCAGAACGGCTGTACCCAACCCGGCTACCACCATACCACCCCCGGCGGATGCATATCCGCCATAAGCCATCCGGCTCCACTTGCCGCATTCGAAGAGGCTGGGTTGTATTTCTCCGTTGATCTTTTTCACCACCCAGATATTGGCATAGCGTGCAGGGTCCCAGTTAATCAGACCCTTTACTGCTGCATCTTCCAGATCTACGTCCATGGTTTCGTAATAGGATTTGATCCGGTTGATGCCTGTTGATTTTCCGCCATCCGGGGCGCGTTGTGCCAGTTTGAATTGTATGCGGGTGTCTGCACCAAGGGTATCTACGCTGTAAGCATCCTGGTGCGCATACGCTTTGTTGAGATCGTCCACTGCCGCCTGTACCATTGCATCTGTTACGGAAAATGGATCCTCACTGATAATATGAAATACCACAGGGATGTATACGATAGGAAGAACAACAACAGGAGGGTCTGCATCGTTTCTCTTTAGGACAGATGTGTTGTTCCTCACCAGCCCATGCTCCATTTGCGCCCGTCTGGCCTTAAATATTTGAAGCCGGATCTGTTGATGGAGTTTTTCTTCTTCTGCTTTAAACAGCTTTGCCTTAGCAGTATCTGTTCTGCCCATATCATACCCGCAGAGGAGTTGGGCGTTTGCAAACGGACTTATTAAATTGGCTGCTATATACAGCAGTATAATCAATACGGTTTTCATCAGGAGCTGTGTTCCGAAGGTACTGATTTTACAGATGCTCTTTACAGAAGAACCGCAGCCTATTGGGTGATGAGCATCCGGTAGAAAAAGATCATTCGGTTCAGATCCGAAACGCCAATGCGTTCGTCAATACCATGAAATCCCTTTGGATCCTGCATGGCAGAAAAGTTTAATACTGCATCACTGAAACCGCGGAAATAACGGGAGTCTGTAGCAGCAATTAACAGGAATGGAGAAACAATGGCATCTGGTGCAATCTGATGGGTGATCTTTTCCAGTTTTTTAAAGGCAGGCCCGTTGAAGGGACTGGTTGGAGAGGGCTCCATCAATGAAATGGTTTGTTTTTTTACAGATACTCTTGGGTCATTCACCACTTTTTTAACATAGTTCACCACATCCTCGCTGGTTTGTCCGGGCAGTATCCTGCTGTTGAGGGTAGCTTTGGCTACAGAAGGAATTACATTGTCTTTGATACCCGCCTTGATGATGGTCGGAACAATGGTGGTATGAATCATGGCATTGCTCTCCTTGGTTTTTTCCAGCTCTTTCACCAACATTCCGTTGAATAACCACAGATTGCTGAGTGCCATACGGTTCATAAATGGTTCTGCTGGTCCTGTTCTGTTCAGCAGTTCCTGAATGGAGGGCGTGATCAATGCCGGCATCTGACCGGCTCTTATTTTCACGATGGATTGGTTCAGGATATCGATGGCTGTTTCTGCAAGCGGCATAGAAGAGTGTCCTCCCGGAACCTCTACGGTAAGGTCAATGTTTACATATCCCTTTTCTCCGGTTCCGATCACAGCTACCGGGCGTTTCACCCGTTCAAAATGCTCCCGGTCTATGCGGCCGCCCTCATCCAGCACCAATGCAGGCCGGATGTTCTTTTCCCTGAACCATTTTGAAAAACTACCTGCACCCCTTTTGCCGGAGATTTCTTCGTCGTGACCAAAACACAAATAGATGGTCCGTTCCGGTGTATAGTTTTCTTTAAGAAGTTGCTCAACCGATTCCATTATACCAATTACAGAAGACTTGTCGTCTACAGCCCCTCTTCCCCAAACGGTGTCTTTGAGGATAAGTCCGCTGAAGGAAGGATGGGACCACTTGCTTTCTGCTACGGCCTCAACCGGAACAACATCCATATGGGCCATCAATACATAGGGTTGAAGGCTGGTATCTTTTCCTTTCCAGGTGTATACATAACTAAACTGGTTAAAAATTTGTCTGTCCAGTTTTTGATGGATTGTTGGGTAGCTCGTTTCCATGAAACTCCGGAACTGAGTAAATGAAGTGGTATCAATGGCCAGGGTATCGCCAAAGGAGATCGTTTTAATTTGAATGGCCTCACTTAAGTGCCGTGCTGCATCGCCGGAAACATTGGGAATGGAAACGGTTTCCTGCTTTGCTATTACCGACTTTCCGAACCGGAAAGTATTGAACAATAAAACTCCAATAAGTACAATAACAACCAGCAACAAAAGGGTAGATATGCGTTTGATCATGACGATAGAATATGCCTGTAAGGTAAGCAGAATGGTGTAAATTGCTGTTATGCTTACCTCTGTAAAAAACACCCTCATTGCACTGGCCTGTGTGCTGTTTTTCGGCCAGTCGTTTTCCCAATCCACGTATTACCTGACTGCGCCTCTTGTTTTTGACGGCGAAGAAATGCACCGGGAATGGGCCGTATTGGTGCAGGGCAATAAAATTATTGCAGCCGGGCCAGTTTCGGGTATCAGCATTCCTGAAAATGCCGTGCGCATCAATTATCCCAATGCTACGCTTATGCCAGGTCTGATTGAGGGCCATTCGCATATGTTGCTGTATGCATACAACCTGAAAGATTGGGATAGTCAGGTGTTGAAAGAAACCGATGCTTATAGAACGGTTCGGGCAACCGTACATGCCCGGGAAACCCTGCTTGCCGGATTTACCACGGCAAGAGATTTGGGGTCTGAGGGTGCAGGCTATGCCGATGTTGCACTTAAAAAAGCCATTGATGATAACATTGTTCCCGGGCCGCGTTTACTGGTTGCCGGCAGGGCAATTGTAGCAACAGGTTCTTATGGTCCCAAGGGTTACGACCACGATCAGCAAATTATGCTGGGTGCTGAACCTGCAGATGGAAACGATCTGGCGAGAGTGGTCCGCGACCAGATTGGCAAGGGGGCCGATTTGATAAAAGTGTATGCAGACTACCGCTGGGGATTGAATGAAGAAACGAAACCCACATTTACTTTAAATGAGTTGAAGCTGATCAATGAGGTTACACAGAGCAGTGGCAGGGTAATGGTTGCCCATGCCAAAACCAGCGAAGCCATCCGGCGTGCTGTACTGGCTGGTGCAGCTACAATTGAACACGGAGATTTACTGGATGCCGAAACCTGCAAGCTCATGAAAGAACTGGGTACGGTGTACATACCTACGCTCGCGGCAACTGAATCCACCACCCGGTACAAAGGCTGGAAGAAGGGTACAGAACCCGAACCGGAGAATATTCAGGTTAAAAAGAAAAATTTTAAACTGGCGATGGAGTCGGGCGTGTTGATTGGTATGGGCGGAGACGTTGGTGTATTTCCCCATGGACAGAATGTGCTGGAAATGGAGTTGATGGTGAACTATGGTATGAAGCCCTTACAGGTATTAAAAGCCGCCACCAGTGTGAATGCCAAAGCGTTTAAACTGGACAGGGAAATTGGCCGGATTCAACCCGGACTAAAAGCGGATATTGCCATTTTTTCCGGTAACCCATCTGTTAATATCTCTGATCTTAGAAAGGTTTTATTGGTGATGAAAGACGGAGTGGTGTATAAGCAATGATTTTAAAAATTCATTTCATGACAGATCCTGTTGTATTTCTTCTTGGTGCGGGTGTTGTTTTGCTGGCTGTGCTGGTAACGCTGTTATTGGTAAAATCCAGACATGCCGGACGGCTGGTTGTGCTGGAAGAACAGCTTAAGTTCAAGCAGGTACAACTGCAGGAGCAAATAGATATCCAGGCAAAATTGCAGACAGAAAAAGAGCAGTTACTCGCAAAACTTTCCAGAGCCGAAACCCAGTATGAGTCTGCACAGCAGGCCATTGTGTCTGTTCAACAGGGAGCCGAAAAGCTGAATGAACAATTGAAACTGGAGTTTGCCGAAATTGCCCGGCGCATCATGACCGACCAGTCCAATCATTTATCCGCTAAAAGTGAAGAAAAACTGGGAGAGTTATTAAAACCCTTAAAAACCGAGATAGGTGAGTTTAAGAAAAAAGTGGAAGAAACCTACGACAAGGAATCGAAGGAACGGTTCAGCCTGGGTAAGGAAATAGACCGTCTGGTACAGATGAGCCAGCAGGTTAGCCAGGAGGCCAATAACCTCAGCACTGCGTTAAAAGGGAACAATAAAGTGCAGGGTAATTGGGGCGAAATGTTGCTGGAAAGCATCCTGGAAAAAAGTGGCTTAACTGCGGGAAGAGAATTTGTAACACAAACCTTTATCAGAGATGCTGCTGGCCAGGTGATCAAAGATGATCAGGGAAAAGGATTGCAACCAGATGTGATGGTGTATTATCCCGATCAGCGTACCATCATCATCGACTCTAAGGTTTCACTGGTTCATTGGGAACAATACATCAACGGCGAAACTGAAGACGAACGTAAACGAGCGCTGGATCAGCATTTGTTATCGTTGCGTGCACATATAGATGGTCTGAGCAAAAAGAACTATCCGAAATATGCGAAAGCACTGGATTATGTATTGCTTTTTGTTCCGGTTGAGCCCGCTTTCCTGGAAGCAGTAAAAAAAGATACCCTGCTGTGGAAATACGCTTATGATAAAAAAATCATGCTGGTGAGCCCCACCAACCTGCTGGCAGTTTTAAAAATCATTGCTGATTTATGGAAAGTGGAGCAACAAAATCAACATGCCATTGAAATTGCCGAAAAGGCGGGTGCCATGTACGACAAGTTTGTTGGCTTTATTGCCAGCATGGAAGATGTTGGTAAAAAGCTGGGAGACGCACAGGGAGCCTATGAACAGGCGTTTAAACAGTTGAGTACCGGAAGGGGGAACCTGGTTAATCGCATGGAAGAGCTCAAAAAAATGGGCGCTGCTGCACAGAAGCAAATTCCGGACAGGGTTTTGTATGATCCCGGACAATAGCTTGTTAAAAGTTATGAATATAGGCAAGCATCAGTCCTGCAGAAAGTCTGCTGGCGCTGATATTCTTGATGGTTCCCTCCAGGTATTTGCTGTCTGTTGGTTCGTCGAAGTTGACCATCTGCTCGCTTTTACTGATATGTCCGTACGAAAGCAATACCCCTGCCCTCAGATTAAATCTTCTTTTCTTAAAATTGGTTCCAATTTGCATATGGTATAAGTTCCATGTGGCCGTATTGGACCTGTAGCCATCTTCATCCTTGAAATTGGGTTCATCTGAATAATTAAAATCGGTTCTGACTGATGCATAACCCTGTATTGATTTTTTGATTGGAAAACTGGCTCCTACAGAAAAATTCAATATGGATTTGTGTATGCTTTTCATTTGCATCATGGATGAGGTAAACCGTTGGTCGTAACCGGTATCGGGCCGTACAAAAAATTCTTCCCTTGGAGTGAGTACATTGTATTCTTTAATTTTCGCAAAGTATTCTGCTGAAAAATACAATTGCCCTTTTCCGTAATTATAAGCATATCCTCCGGCTACACTCAGTGGCGTTTTCCAACGGGAGGTAACCTTCGTTTGTTTGCTGCTGGCAATCAGGAAAATTTCTTCGTTGAACAGTCTCAGGTTGTTGATGCTGTACTCCATGATCAGGTCGCCCTTTCCGGAAAGATGGATATTGGGTAGTGTTAGCAACAAGCCGAGGTGATGTTTTGGACTCAGTTCATAGGAAAGTCCTGCCTTGATTCCCAGATTGTATACCCTGCTGTGCATGAGGTAATATTCCTGAATGCTTACTAACCTTTGGTCGAAAGACTGGTTGTCGTTGATCAGCGCACTCAGGCTGAGGTTGTGGTGAAACTCCTGCCGGCGATAGGTTACGGCAAAGGATATTCCGGCTGCCAATTTAGGAGTGATGGACTGACCCACCGCCAATAATCCGGTTGTTTCGTCTGTGGAGTTGGAGTGAACATACTGTCCTACAAAAAACTCATTACCGGGGCTGTATCCGTCTCCAAGCACATTGATTGCTCCGTCTCTTCTCTGGGATGCCTGAAAGCGCATCACGGGACTGGTCATGAGTGCATAAGCCACCGTAATTGGTTTTTTCAGTTTCACATAAATGGTATTGGAGGCAAGTACCGGTAAAATATTGGCTGTGTTGGCTTTAAGGCTTAGTCCCAGTCCTGCACCATCATTGAAGCGGGTAATCTGGTAATTGTAAATGCTTCCGCTGATATTGGAAGCATTCTTGGTGTTGAAGGCGAGTAGTGCCGGGTTGTAAAAAAGTACACCACTGTCTCCGTTTTTCACGATGGTTGATCCGGGCACCATGAAACCCCCTGGTCCGTATGAAGATGACCAGTAATTGGCATCCTGGGCTATATTTGCGGTAGAAAAAAGGCTCAGTACTACAAATAGAATATACCTGTTCATAGTCGTTCGTTTATATTGGATATAATTATCATGATCAATCGCAAAACATGTATCTGCAAAAACCGATAAAGTATACTGTAAAGTTCTGCAAAAGAATCCATATCCTCTTGATTTTCACCGCTATTTTAGGGCATTCTTTTGTTTCCGGACAAGGCTTAAGTTTTACACAGCCAATGGCTGTTTTTAGTGATGCAAAGTCGGATCGGGAACCGGCCATAATGAATTGGCGGAATGAGGCTTTTCTGGCCTGGAAGCAAGCGGGTCCGGAGGAGAGTATCTGGTTTGGAAAAATGGAAAACAAAGGCAATACTCCTGTTGCCGCATCTGCTGCCAACAAGGTTCCTGGAGCAAATACCAATTTTGCACCCTCCCTTGTTTTGCTTAACGGAACCAACTATGTTTTCTGGATCAACCCGGATGGCCGTATTCAATATGTTGTTGTTGAAAACAGCCAAACTCCTGCCTTTTCCACTGTTTACGAACTTCCATTAACCGGAAGTGAAAAATTTTCTCAGGGACTCAGCATAACCTCCTTTGACAACCGGCTGATTTTGGCTACACATACAGACAGAAGAGATGAACTTTTTTATGCTGTGCTGGAGCAGGCGGGTGATGGCCGATTCAAAGAAACTGTGGCAGAAAAAATTCCAAATGCCCGATCAAAAAATTATCCCCGTGTTGTTACTTTGAATAAGCAGCAGGTTCGTTTTTGCTGGACCGGTAAGGGTGATCTGATTCAGTTTGCCGATTTTGATTTGTTGGGTAATATATGGTCTCCTGTCCACCATCTTACCAATAAGGTTACCGCAGCTTCTCCTGCCATTCAGCAACCGGGTAACGAGCATGCGGTTTTATATATCTGGAGGGGCAACAGAAAAGATACCAGGATGTATTATAAGCTTTCGGAGAACCTGGAAAGTAATCCGGGACAAAGCGAACTTCCTGTTTATTTCAGTTCCTCCTATTCTGCCGCGCTGTCGAAAACAGACAATAACCACCTGGTGATGGCTTATACCTCCCTGGAAGGCAAACTCATGGTCAGCAGCCTGATTAATTATCAGCCGGCTAAATGGATGGAGCAAATGATCGGTCCTGCGGGCAGCAACAAAACACTGAAAGATATTGTGATACCCGGATCTCACGACGCAGGAATGAGTGTTTTGACTGCCACCGGAGGCCAACAAAAGGGTACTATCAATGATTGTAATACACTCACACAGAAGCTCAATATTGCACAGCAGTTGAACGCCGGCATCCGCATGTTCGATTTCAGGGCAGGCACGTACAATAAACTGCTTTATACCAAGCACGCTTCTTCAGATTGTATGGAAGACGCACTGGGAGGTGGTTATGGCGAAAGACTTTTTACGGTTGCATCGGCCATAAAGCAGTTTTTAGCAACCAACAGGGAGGAAATTGTATTGGCTACATTCAGTCATTTTTGTGAAAAAGAAACACCGCTACAAACATTAAAAGACAGTTTGGTACAGTGGATTGGCTCCGATCTGATCTATACCGCAACAAAAAGCACCTATGATCAGGTACCCCTCAGTGAACTGGCCGGAAAAGTTATCCTGAGTTTTGAAGTTCCTTTAAATCCGGACAACCGGTTTCCCACCTGTTCCATTGCCGATCAGTCTGCCGCTTTCATTAATTTCAGAAGAGCCTATGCGGCGACCAACAATCTGAACAACCTCCTTGACAAGGAAAAAGCATTTTTTACTGCTTTAAGCAGTGATAGTGCATTGGCGAAGAACGATATGATCCGGCTCGACTGGCAGCTTACCCAAAGCAACGACGAAGCACCGGTAATTTGCAACGAATTTGAGGACGATAAGATCAATCCCCTTGTGAATGGCGTATTGCTGCTGACCAATGTAATCCGCAAAAATAAAAGCATTATCAACCATGCAATTGGTGCCAATGCTGTTTTGCCTGTAAAGCTGAACGAGTGGATTTCCGATGGTATCATCAACAAGCAAAACAAGCCCCATATTTTATATGTGGATGTTGCGGGAACCTGGATTACCGATTATTGCATCAACCTGCTTCGTTCGGACCTGTATAATTCGCTCAAATGAGAAAACAAAAGAATACCTGGAACAACTGACTCCCGCAATGTGTTTTCAATTGTTGAAAGAGGGTAATGAGCGATTTGTATCTAACCTGCAGAAAGACCACGACCACCTGAACCTGATCAAGCCGGCCATCAGTAAATCCCTGCTGATGGAAGAGGGCCAGTTTCTGTTTAATGATAAAGCCGCCAACGCAAATGTGGAAAACAGTATGGAGGAAATTTTGGAGCGCAGCCGGATCATCCGGGAACTATTTTCATCCGGAGAAATCGGGATTATTGGAGGGGTCTACGACGTAGACACAGGGGTGGTAGATTTCTTTAAAAATCTGACAAATCGGCCCAAAACAGGGCAATAATTCCTTAAAATGCCCCGATTTTCACAAAAATCGAAGCAATAAACCCCTTTTTTGGGGGTTTATAAACGAGCTTTATATTGTTAAACGGCATATTATTTTGCCATATTTTGCCGTTATTGTGGTGCAAAAGGTGTTTATTACCAAAATGTTAAGGATAAAATTCTCCTTATTCGATACCTTTGCTGATAATTTAATTGGTCGAATTAACATTTTTTTGAACGTATTTGAAGCCGGAGGCGTGTCCGGAAGGCAATGTTTTTTCGCAATCGTACTGTGGGCTTTGCAGTACATTTTAAACTCATATTGAGAATGGTACAAGAACTTTTATCTGAGAAACTGAGAAACTTTACTACACCCGACGAACTGAAAGATGCCGGGATTTATCCTTATTTCCGCCCTATTGAGGAGAACAATGATACTGAAGTGATCATCGGCGGTAACAAGGTCCTGATGTTCGGATCGAACAGTTATATGGGTCTGACCAACCATCCCGAAGTATTAAAGGCTTCCAGGGAGGCGATTGATCGTTTTGGCAGTAGTTGCTCGGGTTCCAGGTTTCTGAATGGTACCTCTTCTGTTCATATTGAGTTGGAAGAAACCTTAGCTGCTCATGTTGGTAAAGAAGCAGCGCTCACTTTTACAACCGGATTTCAAACTAATTTGGGTACGGTGTCTGCATTAACCGGCAGAAACGGGGTGATTTTTCTGGATGAGCTGGATCACGCTTCTATTATTGAAGGCGCCCGTTTGTCTTTTTCCAAGGTATTAAAATATGCACACAATGATATGGAGGATCTTGAACAGAAACTCCGTACGGTTGAAGAAGATAAAATTAAAATGATTGTAGTAGATGGCATCTTCAGTATGGAAGGTGATATCTGTAATCTTCCTGAGATTGTTCGCCTGGCCAAGCAATACAAAGCGCTGGTGATGGTGGATGATGCCCACTCTCTGGGTGTGTTGGGTGAAGCAGGTAAGGGTACTGCAGACCATTTTGGCTTAACAGACGACGTAGACCTGATTGTGGGTACCTTCAGTAAGTCGCTCGCTTCGCTTGGTGGTTATGTTGCTGCCAGCAAGGAAATCATCAATTACCTGAAGCACAATGCCAGACCAATGATATTTAGTGCAAGCACGCCTCCGTCTTCTGCGGCGGCAGCTCTGGCTGCGTTGAAAGTAATTCAAAATGAACCACACCGGCTTAAAACACTCTGGGACAACACCGCTTATATGGTGAAGTCTCTGTTAGACATGGGCTTTGAAATGGGAGATTCCCAAACGCCGATCATTCCGATTTATATCCGTGATAACTTCCTTACTTTCAAGTTTACCCAGCGTTTGTTTGAAGAGGGTATTTTTGTGAATCCGGTGGTTTCCCCTGCTGTAAAAAGCGATTCTTCCCTGGTTAGGATGTCGATCATGGCTACCCATACCAAAGAACAGTTGGATAGAGCCCTCGAAAAAATTGACCAGGTGGCTACAGAACTGAATGTTGCAAGAAACGCAAGCGCCAATTTGCAGCCAACCTTCTAATCCAGATAAATGGGTATAACAATCGTTGAAGTTACCAGTAAAAAGCAGCTCAGGCAATTTGTTGCATTTCCGCTCCGCTTGTACAAAGGGCATCCGTATTTTGTACCACCACTCAACTTTGACGAGTTAAATACTTTACAGAAAAAAATTAACCCGGCTTTTGATCATTGTGAAGCCCGCTACTGGCTGGCATACAAGAACAATGAAATTGTCGGTAGAATTGCCGGAATTTACAATAAAGCCTATGTGGCCAAGTGGAAACGCGCCTATATGCGTTTTGGCTGGATCGATTTCATTGAAGATACTGAAGTGGTTCGCGCCCTGATGAATACGGTAGAAGCCTGGGCTAAAGAAAAGGGCTTGGCTGCGGTTCATGGACCACTTGGATTTACGGACCTCGATTATGAAGGAATGCTGGTTGAAGGATATGATGAACGGGGTACCATGGCCACCATCTACAATTACCCGTACTATCCTAAACTGATGGAAGAGCTGGGGTATGTTAAAGATGTGGATTGGATAGAATACAGAGTGAATGTTCCTGATCAAACACCGGAATACATTCATAAAATTGCCGAATTAGTAAAGAGAAGATACCAGCTGAACGTCGTTCATTTGAAAAGTGCAAAAGATATTCTTCCTTATGCCAAGGATATTTTCCGTCTGGTCAATGAAACTTATTCGGAACTGTATGGTGTGGTGGAACTGACCGATAAACAGGCAGCTTACTATACCAAAATGTATTTTTCGATGGTGAAGAAGGATTTTGTTACCCTGATCACCGACAAGCATAATAAGCTGATTTGTTTTGGTCTAACCATGCCTTCTTTGTCTGCAGCACTTCAAAAAGCAAAAGGAAGTTTATTTCCGTTTGGGTTTGTTCACCTGCTGAAAGCGCTGAAGAAAAATGATGAAGCCGATATGTACCTGGTTGCCATCGATAAAGAATACCAGGGTAAAGGAGTGAATGCATTGCTGATGCAACAAACCAATATTGCCTTTAATAAATTTGGTATTCAATACGCAGAGACCAATCCGGAGTTGGAGGTAAACGAAAAGGTACAATCTATCTGGGAACATTATGTAGCGCGTCAGCACAAAAGAAGACGTTGTTTTATTAAGCAGCTTCAATAGCCATTCCAATGAAAAACATTTTAATTACCGGCGCCAGTGGATTCATTGGAAGTTTTCTGGTAGAGGAAGCCCTCGATAGAAATTACCAGACTTTTGCCGGTGTTCGTTCTTCCAGTAGCAGAAATTACCTCTCCAACCCCGACCTGAAATTGTTCGAAATGGATTTCAGTAACCAGGCTCTGCTGGAGGAGCAGTTAAAAAAGCAGGCAGATCTTTTTGGCAGGTTCGACTACATTATTCATTCTGCGGGCCTTACCAAATCCCGCTTTCCACAAGAATATTTCGACGTAAACCAGGGTAATACGGAACGATTCATCAACGCGCTGGTGAATACCCAAATGGTTCCTGATAAATTCATTTTTATCAGTAGCCTGGCTTCTTATGGCCCAGGTAAATCCGGCATTCCGATTCATGAAGGAAAAGAGCAAAGCCCGATTACCGCATATGGCAAGAGTAAACTGGCTGCTGAGCAGTTTTTACAACAGGTTAGTGGTTTTCCGTATGTGATTGTTCATCCCACAACAGTATACGGACCACGCGAGAAGGACCTGCTGGTATTGATTCAGTCCATGAACCGGCACCTGGAATTATACATTGGCAGTAAAAACCAGGACCTCAGTTTTATTCATGTTGCTGATGTTTGTAAGGCCGTTTATTTAACCATTGATCAGCCCGTTGTAAACCAGCAATTGATTTTATCGGACACATTAAATTATCCCGCTCCGGAGTTCAACGACATTGTTAAAAAAATTCTGAATAAAAAAACCCTTCCGTTGGTTGTTCCGGTTCCCGTTGCAAGAGCTGCTGCACATGTATCTGAATGGATTGGTCAGCTGCAGGGCAGAACACCTATTTTTAATCGGGAACGACTCAGCGAATTTGAGGCGGAAAACTGGGCCGTGGATGCAACCGCTTTAAAACAACTTGGATTTGTTCCGGATTTTCCGCTGAAAGAAGGTTTAACACATACCATTGAGTGGTATAAAAAGAATGGATGGTTGTAGGAACAACATACCCTTTTATAATATAAGTTTTTTTTCTGACTCCTGCAATGACCTTTGTCATTGATCCTGCTGCTAGCTGTGCGTAGCTTTAAAGGTTCGGTAAACTCAATTAAATCAGGTTTATGAAAAAGCAGCTGCTCTTTACCCCGTTCCTCTTTTCAGGCCTTTTGTTCGGGTGCAGTAAAAGTAACACCATTGAGCCGGTGAATACCGCTATTCAGCAAAAAATTCAGTTGGCGGTAGATTCCATGATGAGCCTGTATAAAGCAAAGTATCCCAATTATCCTGGAGGCATTGCATTGAAAGTGATTTCACCAAAGGGCCAGTATTTTGCCAGTTCGGGTCTGGGGTCCGGAACGACCGATCAGGTCCATTTCAGGGCGGCCAGTAATACCAAAACCTTTACTGCCGCAGCAGTGCTTTTGCTGGCACAGGAAAAAAAGCTGAACCTGGATGCTAAAATCGTAGATACGATTCCCGGTACCAGCCTTACCTACATACCATTGAACATGCAATACAATATCCCTTATAAGGACCAGATTACCATCAGGGATTTATTGCAACACAATGCCGGTGTATACGATGTTACCAATGATAATATTCCGGCCAATATTTCTGCAAACGTTCCATATAAGGGAATGAATTACATGGATTATATAGCAGGATCAGATCCGCGCCACAGCTTTGGATTTGACGAACTCGTTGGTGTAGTAGCGCAGTGTCAGGTAGCCTATGATCTTCCCAGGAAAATTCACCACTACTCCAATACCGGTTACTCAATCCTTGGAAAAATTATTGAAAGGGTATCTGGCAAAACGTATTCGCAGTTTCTGATGGAAAATATTGTTGTACCCATGGGCCTGACCAATACCAGTTTTCCATTCTCCGGAACCGACCAGACTTTACCCGAGCCCTTTGTGAAAGGTTTTTATTTTACACCTGCGGTGAAGGAATGCACCCTTTCCAATGTATCCGGAAATATTGCAGAGGGCAATGTGATCACTACGCCCGAAAACCTGGCCAGGTTTCTGCGTAACCTCATGCGGGGAAACGGTGTGTTGAAATTAGCTACCGTTACCGATATAATGAAAAAGTACCCTACTGATGTTCCAGGGGCTGAAACGTATGCCTGTGGCATGTTTTATGTTCCCGAATTGGGATGGGGGCACAATGGTGCACACGAAGGGTATTTGTCCAGAATGGTTAATGATGCAGATCAGGATATTACCCTGGTTGCTTTTACCAATACCTGGAATACTACCCGGGGTATGGCTACTATCACTGAACAGCTCAATGATTTACTGGAAGGAACATGCAAGAAAGTTAAACTGATTGTTCAATAATGGTATTGATTTCAATAGGGTTACTGAGTATTTTGTGAACCGGACATGCATTGGCGATATACAGCAGTCGTTCCTTTTGTGCCTGGTCCAGGTTACCAATCAGCCGGATGTTTCGGTGGATGGCCGTTTTATCTGCCCCTTCTGCTTTTTGCAGATCCAGGTCAATATTTACCTCCTGTAAATCCCATCCTTTTCTGTCTGCATACATACGGAGGGTAGCGCTGGTACAAGCGGCCAGAGCTGCAAGCAAGAGCTCTTTGGGGCTAAATCCGCTTTGTCATACTGCTTATTTTTTGATTCTTGTTGGATAAGGGACGAAGTCGGTTTCGTCTCCTATTACTTTATCAAAGCACTGAACTTCCCATTTTTGTTTTGCAGCTTCTATTAATTCTTTGTTGCTGGATACAAAATTCCAGTCGATGAATCTTTCCTCCGGAAAGGGTTCTCCGCCAAACAGATAAATGGTGCTGTTGGCCTGAATGGTAAAACGGCACAAGCTGCTTTCTTTAGCTACCAATACCTGCTTTGGCCCATAATTGATCTGATCGCTTTCTATGCCCCCTTCGAGTATGTATAAACCTGATTCTCCATACAATGCATGGCCAATGTTGAGGGTTTGGGTAGTGCTGCTTTTAATTTCCAGCAGAAAAAATTTACTGTGAACAGGAACGGGAGATACTCTGCCAAATGCTTCTCCGGCAATCAGCTTGTACTGTACGGTTCCGTCTTGCCAGGTGGGAATCGCTTCTTCGTTGATGTGTGCAAAACCTGGCTCCATTTGTTCGAGTGCCCGTGGAAGCGCCACCCAGATCTGCAAACCATGCATGTTTTTGGAGGAGTGGCGCAGGTATTCCGGAGTTCTTTCTGAATGAACAATGCCCTTTCCTGCTGTCATCCAGTTTACTGCTCCGGGTTTTATTTCTACCTCGCTACCGATGGAGTCCCGGTGCATGATAGACCCTTCGAACAGGTAGGTTAACGTGGACAACCCGATATGGGGATGGGGCATTACGTCGAAGTTTTCGCGCTCGCTCATTTTTACAGGCCCCATATGGTCTATATAAATGAACGGGCCAACCATTCTTTTTTGTCTGAAAGGCAACAAGCGACCTACCAGGAATTGGCCGATATCGGCCGCACGTTCTTCTATGATTAATTGAATATTAGACATAAGAAAGATTTTGTGTATGTAAACTACAAAGCAGCATAAAATTCCGGTTTAATATTCAGCATTAAGTTAATCTATATTAAGATTATTCTCCTTGAAAGATTCGAATTTTGCTTTATTAAAATCAATCGATATGGCAAAAACAGTATTACATAAAGCGAACACAAGAGGTGTTGCGAACCATGGCTGGCTGAAAAGTTTTCACACATTCAGCTTTGCAGGATATTATAATCCTGAAAGGATTCAGTTTGGCGCTCTCCGGGTACTGAACGACGATACGGTAAGCGGTGGGATGGGGTTTGGCGAACATCCGCACGACAATATGGAAATCATCAGTATTCCGTTGGAAGGAGATCTTGAACACAAAGACAGCATGGGTAATACCGCTGTAATCCGTAAAGGAGACATTCAGGTGATGAGCGCTGGAACGGGAATTTATCACAGCGAATACAACAAGAACAAGGGAGAACAAGTGAAGTTTCTTCAAATCTGGGTGTTTCCCAATAAACGAAATGTAACGCCGCGTTACGATCAGATTACATTGAACGAAGCGGACCGTAAAAATAAGTTGCAACAAATTTTGTCTCCCAATGAAGCAGATGAGGGTGTTTGGATTCATCAGGACGCCTGGTTCCATATGGGTAATTTTGATAAAGATGTGGCAGCCAGCTATTCTGTCCGGAAGCCCGGAAACGGTGTTTATGTATTTGTGCTGAAAGGACAGTTCATGGTGAATGGAATAGATTTGGACCAACGTGATGGACTGGGGCTCTCCGATCTTGAACAGTTTGATCTGCAGGCGCTGACCGGCGATACAGAGATTTTACTGATGGAAATTCCTATGAAATAGTTTATGGATTACCCGATACAGGTTTTAATTGTTGGGAAGAACGAAGCCATTGTTCTTTTGTTGAAGCGGCTGGTAAATTGCTTTGAAGGCCTGCAAGCCAAAGAGGCTTTCTGTGAGCAGTCGGCATTTGATGTTGTTAAGTGCGGAGAACCCCGCCTGATAATAATCAGCAGTGGTCTTTCAGAAGAAACGGAAAACCGGATTAAAGAAAATGCCCTGGTGAAAAACCAGGACATTAAAATCATTACGCATTTTGGGGGAGGCAGTGGTTTACTGAAATCCGAAATATGCGAGGTGTTGGGTAAATCTTTTGAATTGAAAACTGCTGTTTAATTACATCCGTGGCTTAGACATTGGTGGCTGATTTTTCACTGGCCTGGTAGATTGCAGGTATTCATAAATAGCCCGAACATCTTCCTCCTTCAGTTTGGCAAAATTTTGCCATGGCATTGGTGGGAACAATGGCCGGCTGTTTTCCAACCCTTTCCATTTTCCTTTTTGCAGTGCTGTTTTAAACTGTTCAAAACTCCATGATCCGATACCGGTTGAATCAGAAGTCAGGTTGGAAGCATAAGAAATAAATCCAGGTGTTGCAAGAGAGGTGTTTTCACCATTAAACAGCACCCATCCTTTTTTAAATGCATCCTGGCTGATCTCCTGCTCAGGCAGATTTTGTCTGTGACCACTTAACAAGAGTGCTGTATCTGGTACAGGTCCCATTGGTGTCATCACTTTGGGTGTGTGGCAATCACCACATCCAATTACTTCTACAAGGTATTTGCCCCTTTGTACCAAGGAGTCTTTGCTCACTTTTACTTTTACTGTTTCTGGTTCATTGGTACATGCAAATGTGAACGCAATCACTGATGTGATTAATAATCCTGCTATTACTGTATTTTTCATATCATTTTTTAATGAGGCGCAAAAATGCAGGCTGAACGGGTGCAGTGCAATCACATGTTTATGTGAAATTATTAAACACCTGTGTTGTAAGGTTAAAAATGCATTTGAATGGCAAGCGGGTTGCTTCCTATACCAGCTTTTTAACTTAAATTGTATCACTTTATCCTACTGGCATGAAACTGCTGATTTATTCCACCCTTTTTTTCTTTGTGACTGCACTACAAGTGGTCCATGCGCAGCAATCCTCCCGTCCTAAAATTGGCCTTACCCTGAGTGGTGGTGGTGCAAAAGGGTTGGCACATATTGGAATTCTTAAAGCCATTGATTCCGCTGGGCTGAAAGTAGATTATATTACAGGTACCAGTATGGGTAGTGTGGTTGGCTCGTTGTATGCAATAGGATATTCAGGAAAAGATATTGAAGACATTGCCAGAAAACTGGACTGGCGGGTGTTGCTGACGAATCAGACAACCATGCGCTCTCTTTCTATGGAAGAAAAAGAGGAGTACAGTAAATATGCGATTGAGTTGCCTTATTCAAAGGGGAAATTCAGTTTACCAACAGGCGCATTGGAAGCACAGGAATTATGGATTAAACTCTCGGAACTGTATTTTCCGGTTTATCACATTAAACAATTTGATCAGCTCCCCATTCCTTTTAAATGTATTGCTACAGATATATCCAATGGGGATGTTGTAGTACAGGACAGAGGAGAAATAGTTACAGCCATCCGTGCCAGCATGGCCATACCTGGTGTTTTTACAACCGTAGATAATTTTGACCGCAAACTGGTGGATGGCGGGGTGGTCCGAAACTTTCCTGTTACCGATGTGAAAGAGATGGGCGCAGATATTGTTATTGGCAGTAACGTATCTCACGGATTGTATTCAAAAGAACAATTAACGAATCCTGCACAGATCCTGGTACAGATTTCTTTCTTTAAAAATGCAGAAGGATTTAAAAAGCAAATTGAGCTTTGTGACTATTATATAGACCATAACTTCAGAAATTTCAGTACAGGAAGTTTTGACAAGTCCAATGAAATTATAGACTCGGGTAACGCAAAAGGAGACAGTCTTTATCCAATCTTCAAGCGTCTTGCAGACTCGTTGAACATCTTGTATGGTAAGCCTGTACAAAAGAAGGTAGAGCAGCCGCAATCGGTATTTATTACCAGTTTTGAAGTGAAAGGACTTAAACAAATGCCGGTCAACGCTTTTTTGAGTAGTATTCATTTTCAGCCGCTCAAAAGTTATACAGTACAAGACCTGTCCGATATGATACGAAGGGCCAGCGGAACCCGGTATTACAATTACGTTCATTATAACCTGCTTCCGGAAGGTGATGGCAAAGCGTTGATTTCTTTTGAAGTGGATGAAAACACACCGATGCTAAGTAAACTGGGTATTCATTACAATACCTTTACCGGGATCAGCCTGATTGGTAATATTACTACACGAAATTATTTCTTCCCCAACTCCCGTTCTTTTGTGACGTTTAATGTTGGTGAGAATTTTCGTTTTCGCGGAGAACACTTGCAGTACATAGATAAGAATAAACAGATTGCCCTGATACCCGATATTCAGTTCGAATCGCTGAAGGTGAACACCTATGATGATTTCAAAAAAGATGGTTTGTACCGGCAAAACTATTTTAAGTTTGAAGTGAAGCTTCAATCTTCTGTGAGCAGAAACCATGTATTTGGTGCGGGTACCAGTTATGAGTGGGTGCAATACCGGCCAATCATTCAGTCTGTACTGGAAATCAACGGGCGTAATCAATTCCTGACCAGCTTTGGCTACTATCATCTGAATACACTGGATAAACCGCTTTATCCCGACCGGGGTGTTAAGCTCAAGGCTGAACTCGGCCAGATTTACCATCAGCGCCAGAAATTGTTTTATTCTTCCAGGGGCGTGGTGATCGATACCCCTGATTCTTTAACCATCAGCGCCAACACCTATACGCAGGCTACATTGAATATGGCGTTTTATACACCTGTTTCTGCAAAGTTTACCCTGTCTGGTTTATTCCAGTCGGGTATCAATTTTGATGCACGTCAAAACATCTTCAATGCTTTTTCGGTAGGTGGGCTGAACAGAATGTACAGAAACCAGATTCTTTTTCCGGGATTGCAAGACATGACGATATTCTCGCACAGTGTTACATCGATGCAACTCTCTTTAAGATGGAAGCTTCTTCCGGCATTTTACCTGATCGGACAAAGCGGCGTACTGGCCAATAATTTTTTAGGCAACGAAAATCAGCTGCAGAAGCCGGGGTGGTTAACCGGCCATGCCCTTACATTTGCCTATCGGTCACTTCTGGGCCCTATTGAGCTGAGTGGCATGTATAGCGATCAGTCCAGAACGCTACAAACCTATGTTACCATTGGATTTAGTTTTTAAAACAAACCCTTTCAAAAATATATTTCAACGTTTACCGCCTTTATACCAGCTGTTTCTGGCATCTTTTATTACTCCTTTCCAGTTTAATCCGTAGCCGAAATCATATACATGACCTTCGGAATCTTTGTATGGTATCATATCGTGCGGAACATCCTCTTTTTGTTTTTCAACCGTTCCCATATTCACCGGCATCTGCAATGGAAGTAATCCGGAAGGCGTTGCTTTTCCGGTGAGCACATCCATGATGGCGTCCACCTGCACGCCAAATTCACCCACAATGGCATCCACCTCTTTTTCAAAATCTGCAAAAACCATTGGGTTGGAAATGCTTACAGATACAATCACCGGCTTTCCCTTCATCAGCCGCTTTGTTTCTAATATGGTATTCAAATCGGGATAGCTGTTCGATTTGGCAGTCTTTCCTTTATAGGACCGGTTGGTGATACCCGGATCTACTACAGGATCTCCGGCAGCCATGCTCTGCTCCCTTGCCTCCACAGCCGTATAGTCCTTTAACTGAAGACTGATGGGAAGGTATCCGTTTCCACCTGCTTCTCTGTTGGCCTTGCTGTACCCGTTGCTCACAGGGCTCTTGATGAATACAATGGCAAAGTCTGCCTGATCCGGATCGTCTGTAGTATTAAAATATTTTTTCAGCAGGCTTATATTAACCGGCATTTCCTCATACTGCGGCGTTGGATTGCCAAAAAAGTCCAGAGATGGGGGAACGATTCTTTTAGGTACATAAACCGTTTTTCCGGTTTTTAGCGGCAGGGTATGATGCCTGTTTTTCAAAAGCACAATCGACTTGAGTTGTGCTTCGTAGCCGGCTTTCATGAATTCAGGATTGCCCACCAGTTTTCGACTTTCTTCCGGGTTGAGGTAGGGGTTTTCGAATAAGCCTACCCGGAAAATGTTCAACAGTAAACGAACAGCGGAAACTTCAAATCTTTCACGCATATACGTTGCTCCATGTTCTTTCACCCCCATTCCGTAGGCTTCTATAACAGGTTCAACATCATTGTTTCCGCCAAACTGGTCTACACCGGCCATCAGCGCCTTATAATGCCGTTCTGCTATAGTAAGTTTTTCTACCCCCCATGGCTTTCCTGCAAAAACATCCGGTGAAGGCCCTTCATTGCCGGTGATGAGCCAGTCTGTACAAACAACTCCATTGTAACCATATTTATTCCTGAGCAGGTCTGTAACCATGTACTTGCTGAATCCATTGCCTACATTTTCTCCGTATTTTTTATCCTGGTTATATGAAATGGTATAATACGGCATGATCGCAGAGGCTTCCCCGGTTTTTCCGGACAGCTTCAAAGCTCCCTCGGTAAAGGGTTTGAGGTGCAGGTTGAAGTGGTCTCCCGGATACACAGCAAACTTTCCATAGGCAAAGTGTGCGTCTCTTCCCCCTTCCTGAGCGCCGCCTCCGGGCCAGTGTTTAACCATGGCATTCACACTGTGCGTACCCCAGCCTTTATCTGTTTCTCCATTACTTGCTGAACTTTGAAATCCATCTATATAGGCTCTTGCCATATCGGTTGCCAGTTGCGGGTCTTCCCCAAAAGTTCCGATAAAGCGGTTCCATCTTGGCTCTGTTGACAGATCGATCTGTGGAGATAATGCAGTTGTTATTCCCAATGCCCGGTATTCTCTTGCGGCAATGGTACCAAATTGCCTCGTGACTGCAGGATCAAATGTGGCCGATAAGCCCAGTTCCTCCGGCCAGTAAGAAATAAGACCACCAGCCCCCGCATTGTATTCAGCAGTTTTACTGGCATTGTGTCTTGGGTCGGAACTGTTGTTTGCGGGGATACCAAAACCAATCCCTTCTGCCAACTCCTGTATATTGTTGCTCCAACTTGCAGAAACTTCCGGACTTTCTACAGAAGTGATCAAAACATGCCGTAAATGATCTTTTATCAGGAATTGTTTTTGTTGGTCGGTGGGATCAGATGATTTGCTGCCGCTTGCTGAAAATATTTTACCTCCGTAGGTTCCTCCCATGAATCCTCCGGGATGTGCAGGAACTGCCTGATGACGGCTGTACAGCATTAAACCGGCTATTTGTTCAATTGTTAGCCTCGATGCCAGATCCTTTGCACGTTGCGCTGCAGGAAGCCTCCAGTCTTCATAGGGTTCCAGTGAACCGTTTCTGTTTAAATCTTTGAATACCTGACCGTCTTGCTCAATTAATTTTACACCTGATTTTGCAGAATAACCAAGGGTTAAGCCGCTGCTCAATTTCACCTGGTGAATGCGTTCGTCTATGATGGTTTGTTGTTGCGCCTCAATTGGATTATAACCTGCTGTTGCAGAAAACAGCAATAAGGTAAGTGCGATGGATTTGCTCCCGGAAATTGTTTTCATGAATTAGATTTTAACTTGGAATCCTATTCAATGAATTTACAAAATTTAGTCGGGTATACTGTTTGTTGTTTAAAGTTTATACCAGTGCTGATGCAATTTTTGATCCAAGTACTGCATTGTGTTTGATTAGTGCAATATTGGCTTCAAGGCTTTCCCCTCCTGTATGGTCTGCTATCCATTTCAGGAGAAACGGCGTCAGGTCCTTACCGCTGATTTTCTGTTTGTCCGCAGCTTCAATAGCTTCCAGAATATGCAACTCCATCTGTTCACGGCCAATTTCCCTTTCGGTAGGAATTGGGTTGGCGATTAATACTGAACCATTCAGGCCCAGCTGCCATTTGGTTTGAAGCAGGAGTGCCATTTCTTCCGGTGTATCCAACCGTTGTGGGGTTTTGTATCCGCTTTCGCGGGAATAGAAACTTGGAAAAGCATCCTGACCCAGCGTAACTACGGGTATGCCTTTCGTTTCGAGGTATTCCAGGGTAAGCCCTATATCAAGTATCGATTTTACACCAGCTGATACAACAGCAACATTGGTATTTTCCATTTCCGTCAGATCCGCAGAAATATCCATGCTTTGAGCGGCTCCTCTGTGAACGCCTCCGATGCCCCCGGTTACAAAAACCCGAATCCCTGCC
The DNA here is from genome assembly GCA_028687975.1 of Sediminibacterium sp. Classification (GTDB taxonomy): domain Bacteria; phylum Bacteroidota; class Bacteroidia; order Chitinophagales; family Chitinophagaceae; genus Sediminibacterium. Next base: position 8,149 of record JAQTZD010000012.1, on the reverse strand, counting down.
ATAGATGCTATGCGCATGGTAGCTGCTACCGTGGTTGCACCGTTTAACTTTTTGCTTACGACAAAGGGCATATCGCGCAAGCTTACTTTACCAACATCCTTGGCTTTTCCAAAGAATTCCAGCTGTTCTGTACCCAGTCCTACCTGGCATTTCCCCTCTAAGATGGCAATTGTTGCCGGTGTTGCGCCGTATGCCCGAACCAGTTCTTCCACAGCTTTTGCAGTTTCCACGTTTTGCGGATAGGGCATTCCATGGGAAATAATGGTCGATTCCAGTGCTACCACCGGCGCCTTTCTGTTCAACGCTTCCTGAACCTCTGGATGTATGTTTAAGTAAGGGTTCATTAATCGGGATAGTATTTGCTGACACGGTCCAGCAGTTGCTGTTGGTTGAGGTGGGTAGCAATAGCTCCGTTCACCTGCAGAATTTCTGCGGATAAGGTATGTGCCAGTTTCAGACATTCTTCATCGGTCTTTCCCAGTGATTTTCCCAGCAGGTATCCGGATAAAGATCCGTCGCCGGCTCCGGTACAATCCACTACTTCTATATCAGGTGCATGGAGTGTTAGCGCTTTGTCTTTATTGTATAATGCTGAACCTTGTTTGCCGTTGTGCAGCCATACCTGCCGAACCCCTCTTTGCAGCAGCTCTTCTATTTGCAACTGCGTTAAAAATGCTTTTTCTGAGCACAGTACCGGTAATTCGTCTTCATTAGGGGTAATCAGGAACAATCCGTTCAGGTCCGCATTTTTCAGTTTCATGGCAGGCGGAACCGATGCCGGTTCTATAATAAAGGGGATACCTGTTCTTTTACTGAACTGCAACAACCAGTGGATACTTTCCACACTGGTATTGGCGTCGGCCATGAGAAAAGACGCTGTTTCCAACAGATCAACCCGGCTTTCCAGATAGTCTGGTGTAATTAAATGGAAAGCAGCATTGGTCAGGAAGGCAGTGAACAGGGACCCATCCGGGTTCAGAATACCGGTGTATTTACCGGATAACCCTTCCCTTGTAATGGCAGCATCCAGCTGAACTCCCGATTTTTTACAGGCGCTTTTTAACCAGTCACCATCACTATCGTTTCCAAATACACTGATCAACTGAACAGGCACTTCCAGGATGGCCAGTTGTTGTGCAATATTGTGGGCTACACCCCCTGCTGTTTTAGTAACCACCGCGTTGTTGGTGGTGGCGAGTAATATGTTTTCCGGAGCATGGAAGAGCTCATCTACCAGTGTGGCACCAATGCAAATGATGGGTTTGAACATGCTGCAAAGCTAAGTAGAAACGTGTCGATTTTTTAATATAAAATCATCCGTTCCACATGTTGTTATAGTGCCTGTTTTCTTTGGTATTCTCGGCTTTTTTCAGTAAACTTTGTATGGAAATATTATTTGACTGCCCGGTGTTTCTATGACCGTCCCATTCAACACTGACAGCTTTCACAATGTCAACTCAGTTGTATGAAAAGCTTTAGTCTAATCGCCCTGGTAATCTTCTTACTGGTGGGCTGTGTTCCCGTTAAATATGTGAATTACAACAACAACGCACAGGCATCCAATTATGAAAATGCAGGTAAGTTGGATAGCGCGGTATATTTTTATACGCAAGCCATTGCTGCTGAACCCAGGAACCCCGAGATATACCGCAAACGGGCTCTGGTATATAACAAAATGAATAAATTCAAAGAAGCTACTTCCGATATAGAGCAAGCAATTTCCATGTCTAAAAAAACATGGGGACTTTATTACTCACGAGCAGTAATTCTTGAAAAACAGGGCCTGTATGACCGGGCAATTCCGGATTATTCCATTTATATAGATAAGTCGGATAAAAAAGCTTCCGATTATTATCTGGGGTATTGGGGTAGGGGTAAATGCTATTATTATACCAAACACCCGAAAGAAGCTGCGGTTGATTTTACCCAGTCAATTAAATATAAATCGGATGATATTTATCTCTATACCTGGCGTGGTGCGGCCTATTATGAAGATAGTAACTATGCAGATGCTGCCAGGGATTATGAAACCTATCTGCAAAAATACCCCAACAGCTACCGGGAGGTTTTTTATCTGGGCTCCTGTTATGTACAGTCCGACCGGAAAGACAAAGCAATGGAGATGTACAACAAAATGGCAGACCAGGATCCCTCTATCAGAGTCTATTTTAAAGAACAACATCGGTTAGATTTATTTAACCTGGAATACAGAAAGGAAAAAGTGAAACAGGCGCTGGAAGAGGCCAATCTGAATCTGGAAGAGGCTAAAAACAGTGGTTCTGCTTCTATGAAAGAAATCAAACTGGTTGCCGCTTTTGAAAATCTGGAAACCGGATGGGGTTTTGGTTCCAGCATGGATAAGGACAATAAAGTATTGCTGGATTCTGTTAGTCTGAAAATACACAGTTTGTATCCTTTGTTAAAAACAAAACCGGCTGTTCCGGAGTATGTGAGAAAGTTCACTGTACAGGCCGGCTCTTATGTGGAGGAAAAAAACTACCAGCGTGCCATTGAATTGTATCAGCAGGCGTTGAGTATTTCGCCGTATTATCCACTGGCACATTTTAATCTGGCCATGCTTTATGCCACTACAAAAGATTTCAGACGGGCGATTGCTCAGATGAACAGCTATATAAAGCTGGCTCCCGATGCGCCCGATATCCGTGCTGCACAGGATAAGATTTATGAATGGGAGTTAAAAGTAAAAGATTAGGAAAATCCCCTTTTATGCGTACTGTTTTATTGATGACCGGTTTTTTGCTGATGTTTCTGGTTGCCGGAGCACAGCAGATTACTCCGGTTTGTGCGTACTGCGGAAGAACGCCAAGTCAGTTGGCGAGTTCCGGACACGGATCCAGCTGTCCATATTATGTGGCACCCAAAAAGGCCGGTGCCGTTAAATCAGGCAATGTTTCTTCGGCCAACAGCATGCAAATGATGGTCGCCGGAACATTGGTACAGGGTATTTTATCCGGCATTTTCAGTTCTAACCAACAGGCAGAACAACAAAAAAAATTATTGGCTGAGCAGCAGAAGATCAAAGAGCAACAGGAACTGGCTAAGCAGAAAAAAATAAAAGATTCGCTGGACCAGGCTACCTATAATAAACTAATGCAATCTTATAAAATGCTGCAAGGCGGTCAAAAACTGGGATTTAAGAAACTGGACGGGGAAATGGAGACACTTTCGAGAGGTGCCAGGGAAATGTTCGACGGCGTAACGGTTGCAAAAGACAGCATGAACGTTTCAGGTGGTACGCCCTTTTTTGGTACAACAATGGATTCCGTACAGATACGGACATTAATAGATCCTGATCGTGATTCCATTATTGCAGACGTTGCCGATGCAGACCTGTTTATTAGTCGCAACAAGATCTCCGACAGTGCTAAAGTGGCCGGCCTCAAAGCGGACTCTGCTAAAAAAGCAGGTGTAACGGCCGTGAAGAAAAGTCCTGACTGCGAAAAGTTGCAGACCAGACTCAACAACTACCTCAATCAACGCGATAAGTTTCATAAAACCATTCAAACAACCCGGCATGACCTGGAAGACTGGAAGCAAAAAAACAATGATGCTTTATGGAATGCGGCAACTTCGGGTTTTGAGTTGATGTTTAGTAAGTTTCTGGGAAATATTTCTGCAAAAGGTGCAGAAGCCGAATGCATCAAAGGAAGATTGTTAAAACACGAGGCGGATCTAAGGGCAAAAGGGGTGGATGTAGACGGATACCTAGCTACATTAAATGCCCGGATATTCAATGCCAATAACCTGGCTAAGGATGCTGCCGAATTCAAAGATGCGTCCGAGTACGATGCTTTTTTCAGGGATGCATTACAGGTTGGGGCAGCTAAAATTGCTGAAACAGATACGGTGTACAATAAGCTGCTGAAAGACACCACTGTACAACTCATGCTGAACAACGGTAATCCGGAAGTGGATGCCGGCCAGTTTTTAGCTGGTAAAACCATCGAAAAAATCCTCGCTTCTAATTTCCTCCAAAATCTGGCTAAATTCAACAATAAGATCCCTTATGTAACCTATGCACAATTTTCGGTAGATCAGGCCTATAATGCACTGGATTGGTATCTGAGTTATAAACAGATAAAAAAACTGCGCGAAATAAGTGGCGAAGAAACCCGTTCTGCAATGAGCCTGCAAATGAATATCGATAAAACGTTCAACGAACTGAAGGATTGCCATTAAATAATTTGCCGATGCTGTACAAGGTTAAAGCATATCAAATAGCGGATATCATTGATATCAAAACGTTGAAGACGACCAGTCTTTCCACGCTGCTGTATAATAACTCCGAAGAATTATTTTATGAATCGGAAAACCTGAAATATTGCTATGTTTTTAGATATGGGGCAATCTGTTTTCTGAATTATACGGAGGAAGAAATTTCCGCCTTCATTGATTTTGTTCAACCGTATTGTAGAAACTTTTTTGCAACCCATCTGAATGATGAACTAATGGTGGAAACAGGAGTTGCAGAAAATAGAATCAGTTACAATAAGATTGAAATTAAATCGGCTGATCAGGAGGTTTTGAGAATGATCATGCTGAATGTTTCCCAGTCTGTAACCCTGGACTATTATACAGAACTGGCCGATAAATTGCTGGAAGAAACCAATCAGCACACGCAACTGCTCGCCAAGAAAGGCCGGCTTTCTATTTCAGGCAACAGCCTGAAAAAATACATTGGCAAAACCTTGCTGGTAAACAACAGTATTGCAGAAAACCTTTTTGTACTCGACTCTCCTCCTGAAACCTGGGAAGATGAACGGCTCGATAAATTACATGTGGGGCTCAAAAAAAATTTTGAGTTGCCGGAACGTACCAGGAGTGTGTCTGAAAAACTGGCTATTGTAAAAGAAAACCTGGATCTTTTCAAAGACATACTTCAGTACCGCAACAGCACTTTTTTGGAGTGGATTGTAATTGCGCTGATTGCAATTGAAGTACTCAACTTCTTTCTGGAGAAACTGGGATGGTAAAGGTCAGATACAGTACACTTGTTTAAATCTTTGTAACCCCATATTTACAACTCATTCTGTAGAACTGAACTTTGCATGACTGTATGATGTTCCAACGTTCAGCATCTTCTACCAGCAGGGGATTCATGGAATTGAGCCGCTGGTTCATCTCCATGGCGAAAGCCTCTATTTTTTCAGTTGACTCAACTTTTTGTGCCAACTCGCTGAAACTGTTTTCCAAAATGTGAACTACTTCACTCTCGGATGATGCCTGTTGCAATTGTTCAATCAATGTTTTCCGGAAGGGGGATTCTGCTGTGAGCATTGTTGTATTTGTTTTGCGCCGCAAATTTACCAAATATTGAACGCATCCGCACATTAAGTTTTCACTAAGTTTTGCGAGCAGTTAAAACTTAATACACCAGAAAAGAATTTTTGGTTAGCTTACGGAAACAAATCCTCATATGAATCTACCTGTAATCATATTTACGATCATTGCTGCAGTGATATTGGTAGCTTTTTTAATATGGAAGAACCAGAAGGACCGGAAAATGCTGGAGGACCAGATGAACCAGGATTATCCAAAATCCACCGATTCTCCGGATGATATTGAAACAGAAGATCCAATGCATTGATCCGGGCCGGACCTGCCTGAGAGGAACTTCATACGGCGTATGCATATATGTATGATTTTTTATTTATCTTGAGGCTATAAGCTTGTCACATGAAAAAAACCTTTTTACCATTCTTCTTTACAAAGCATATCTGTTTTTTACTGATGATTTCTTTTTTGCTGCTTGGAAATTCTTCCAGCGCATTTTCCGCACCTGTTGCGGAAGACCAGTCTGTGATTGGTCGCTGGGATCTCACCGTTCAGATGGGCGATCGTTTGGCGCCATCCTGGCTGGAAGTAAAGCTCTCGGGAATCAAGACCCTGGTTGGTTATTTTGTTGCCGATGGCGGTAGCGCCAGACCCGTTGCTCATGTGCAGGTTACAGATGGTAAAATACATTTTGCTATTCCGGGTCAGTGGGATACCAATACCCGCTATATGGAATTTGATGCTGTATTGGAAAACGATCAGCTCAAAGGAACTATTACCAGTACGAGTGGTGCTAAATATCCATTCACCGGCGTAAGAGCTCCCTTGCTTAAGAGAACAAATGCGCCGGTTTGGGGCAAGCCAATCAATCTGCTGAATGGAAAAAATACCGAAAGCTGGCATGCATCAGGATCCAATAATCAGTGGAAAATAATCAATGGGGTGCTGACAAGCCCCCAATCAGGCTCTAACCTGATCACCGATCAAAAGTTTGAAGACTTCAAACTTCACATAGAATTCAGGTATCCTGTCGGCAGTAACAGTGGCGTTTATCTGAGAGGCAGGTATGAAGTTCAGGTAGAAGATAATGCAGGTAAGGAACCATCTTCCACTTATTTTGGCGGTATTTATGGCTTTCTGACTCCGAATGAAATGGTGGCCAAACCTGCCGGCGAATGGCAGACCTATGATATTACGCTGATTGGCCGCAGGGTTACCGTTGTAGCCAATGGAAAAACCATCATTGCCGATCAGATCATTCCGGGTATTACCGGAGGTGCATTGGACAGCAAAGAAGGAGAATCAGGTCCGATTATGCTGCAAGGGGATCACGGACCGGTTGAATACAGAAATATTATTATTACTCCTGCCAAATAACCAGGTCATTTATTATACATCAGCACTATTCTAAGGGTTACATGGTATTGAATCATCCTGCTGTTTACAACATTGTAATGGGTTAAACCGCATGACTAATATCATATTTTTTAAAAAGGCATTCGGCTAAATTGCATTATTATACCAATGCTGCTTAAATATGACTAATTCCGACGATGTTCGTGGAGGTGCTGTTTTATCCCCAAGAATCATTTTTATATGGAGACTGGTTCAGCTGATTGTATGGCTGATTGGATTCGCCATTTTTTTTCTGCTGATTTTTAATCCTGCTGTTGGCTTATTGATTTTATGGAACATACTCATTCCTGTGGCACCGGCTTTACTGGTGGTTGCAACAGGACTTTGGCGAAATATTTGCCCAATGGCTACTACGGTTTTATTGCCAAGACGTTTGAATATGTCGAAGAAGAGAAAGATGACCCCGTTGCTCCAATCGAAGCTACAGTTGGCAGCGATAGTTTCCCTCTACCTGATTGTTCCGCTGCGTCATGCAATTTTTAATACAAATGGTCTGGCTACTGCTGGTTTGCTTTTTGGTGCTGCGGTAACCGGGGTGCTAATGGGATTCAGGTATGATTGGAAAAGCGGATGGTGTTCTTCATTGTGCCCGATTCATCCGGTAGAAAAGTTGTATGGTGCAAGTGCGGCTACCACGCTGCCCAATGCACATTGCGATCGGTGTGTAAAATGTTCTGTACCCTGTCCGGATACAACTCCCGACTTTCACCCTGCCATCACAAAGAAAAATAAATACCAGATTTGGAGTGGTCTGCTGACGATTGGCGGATTACCCGGATTTATCTGGGGCTGGTTTCAGGTTCCCGATCATACAGGTGCCAACAGCCTGGATTTATTTCTGAAAGCCTATCAGTATCCTTTTTTTGGATTTCTTGCTTCACTGCTTTGCTATGTTCTGTTAAGAAAATTGCTTGAACAAAACCGGGATCGGCTATTGATCAGCTGCTTTGCTGCGGCCGGTGTGTCTTGTTATTATTGGTTCAGGATTCCTGCTTTACTTGGATTTAATCATATTGAACAGGATGGACTGCTTCTGGACATGCATGGTATTCTGCCAGCCTGGAGCATTTCCCTGCTAACCATTCTCAGCACTTGCTTTTTTTTCTGGTGGCTGGTATTTCGAAAACCTGTTCAACGCAGCTGGGTAAAGCGTCCTGTATATGCATAAGTAAGGTTTTTCATATACCTTCGTTGGCTATTTTAATACCATACGATTGATCAGGCCCCCGCATATCTTTCTGACTCCCTTTTTTTCACTTCTGCTGTTGTCGGGTACTGCTCAGCAAAAGTCCGTTTTGCAAAAAGACATCAACGATCTGTTATTCAGGAAAAAACGTGTTTCCGTAAACAACGGGAATGATAGTTTTGAGATAGGAAAACTGTATCCAAGTGTACTTCCCATTCCGGGATACAATCCTGCATTGGGTTTTGTATTAGG
>JAQTZD010000098.1 GCA_028687975.1 Sediminibacterium sp. | reverse complement strand
ACGAATCAATACAAGTATTTTTAAGCGCCCAGACCAGATCGATGAAAACCTTACCCGTATTGCATCCTGGCTTAAAGTGCATGCACCCGGCTACCTGTTTACCGCGCCGGTAAAGAACAAAGCAGGCTTTAGTATAATCCAAGTGGAGGGGGCGGCTTACCGTGCCTTTGAATTCCAGCAGCACACGCATACTGTTGCAGTAGTAGCTAATGCAACTGAAGCATTTGAAGCGGCAAAACAATTTGCCTTGTTCACCCAACAACTGGAAGGTTTTCCTGCGGATCAGCTGCATATAACTTTACCGGATTTCCACCATCTCGCGTTGCGGTTTCAGCAGTTTGAAACAGCGCTGCGCAACAACAATGAAGAACGTTTTGTAAACGCTGCCGCCACCGCACACACCCTGTTCCAACTGAAAGAGATCGTAACACGTTACAACCAGTACATCGAACATCCGGATGCCCGAAAAAGGGTGATGCACCACGATACCAAAATCAGCAATGTATTGTTCAACGAAGCCGGCAGGGGAGTATGTGTGATTGATCTGGATACGGTGATGCCGGGCTACCTGTTCAGTGACCCCGGAGACATGTTCCGAACCTATCTGCCACCGGTATCGGAGGAAGAGGCAGATCTGGATCGGATCCTTATCCGAAAACCGATACTGGAAGCCATCGAAACCGGATATTTAGGCACACTGAAAGAGCAATTGAGCTCATTCGAATTAGCACATTTCTATTTATCAGGTGAAATTCTGATCTATATGCAGGCTTTGCGCTTCCTCACAGATTACCTCGAGAACGACCGGTATTATGGAGAAAAATACCCCGACCAGAACCTGGTCAGGGCAAAAAATCAGTTGCGTTTACTGGAATTGTACCGGGAAGCCGTTCGCTGATCCGGATGCTATTTTTTAATAATCTGTTTAATAATCGCCCATTACAAAATCCGGCTTACGGTTTTGCCATTTGCCGCGGGTGAAATCCGGAATGGTTTGAACCTGACCGTTTTCGGCAATGGATTTTTCCGACAGGGGCGTAATCGCATACCAGGTAGCGAGGTCGTATACATCCATCGGAAAATCGGCTCCGCGCTTGATGCATTCGATAAACGCATTGTCTACAAAGAAATCCATGCCGCCATGACCGGCGCCTTCGGCAGCAGACTCGTATTTTTTCCAGAGCGGATGATCATATTCCTTCAGCCATTTCTCCGGATTGTCCCATTGGTGGGATTTCTCGGATTTACCTTCGATGTATAAAAGTCCTGCGTTGAACTGACCCGATTTCGTGTCTTGCCACAAGCCATCGGTGCCCTGTACCCGGAAACCGATGTTGTACGGGCGGGGAGAATTGGTATCGTGGGTGAGTAAAATGGTTTCTCCGTTTTCCGTTTGAATGGTGGTGGTGATGATATCTCCCAGCTTGAAATCAACTTTCGCATTCGGATGATTTTCACCGCCTTTAGGATGGTTAACGATATATTTATGCAAACCTTTTGCCTTGGTTGCAACTGAAGATAATCGTGTTAACCGGTTGCCCCGGTTTACATCAATCATCATGGCAACAGGGCCCAGGCCATGGGTAGGATACAGATCGCCATTGCGGGTTCTGGAATGCTCGGTTCTCCAGGCAGCTTCACTGAAACCCTTGGCGCCGAACTCCACACCGGAGTTGTAGGGCGTAACGCCATCATTGAATTTAACACCGCGCAGATCGTGCTGATAGCCGCCCTGGAGGTGTAGAATTTCTCCAAAAAGCCCTTTACGCACCATATTGTACACCGCCAGGATATCCCTGCGGTAACACACGTTTTCGAGCACCATCACCGGAATCTTGTATTGCTCGCTGGCATTAACCATGTCCCAGCAATCCTGCAGCTGAATGGCGCCGCAAACTTCCACACCAGGAATCTTGCCAGCCTTGATAGAATCAATTACCTGGGGCGCATGCCATTCCCAGGGGGTGGAAATGATCACCGCATCAATATCTGAGCGTTGGAGCAGGTTCTGGTAATCGTAGTTGCCATTGCCGTATTCCACAGCAGCATTTTTACCGGATGCAAGAACGGCTTTCCGGGCACTGGCCATCATGGTCGGATTGGGATCAGCCAGGGCAATAACCTCCACATCGGATCTTTGCAGCATCAGGGAAAGATGACCCTGACCACGCAGGCCAACGCCAATCAATCCAACACGAACTTTGTTTTTAATGGAATTTCCTGCAGTGCCGGCAAAAGATTGCAGGCCACTCAGAGAGGCACTGAGCGCCAGACCAGCGGCCGTGGTTTGTTGAATAAAATGTCTGCGGGGTATACTTTTCATACAGTGAATGCGTTTTGGTTAGCAGCTATGAATATACTGATTATCAGTAAGCTGTGGGTGGTTTTTAGAATCTTGATTCTTCCTTTATTTCGAGGACAAGCGTGAGAGATAGATAGTAGTATTATCACTTTCAGGATAGTGCTGGATTTACCAGCAGAAAGATATAAAAAAAGGCTTGCAGGAGCTTACAACACTTTTCGTGGTAGCTTTACACCATCTGCAACAGTTAGTTGCTATTGAATTAGTAAGCAATATTTTATACCAATAACTGGAAGCCCCCTACATAACAGATACTTCGGGAATTACTAGATAGTCTTTAGTTGCCAGATATGCAATTGATAATCAGTCGTGTGGGCAATCGGTCGCCCTTTTTGTATCTTAGCTCACGAACAATGCTACCGTATATGGCTTCCACTTATTTCGATAATCTCCATCGGATTCTGTCGCTGTACTATGACCTGATTGAGCGGGCCAACTCACTTTCCCTTCAAAACGAAGCGGTCACTGCAGAGAATTTTTTCTGTGCATTTTTAAATAAGGGATTTGGATGGAATCTGGTAAATGCGAACGAGGAAGCGCTGAATCAATCTGGGTTTGACCTAGTGGATTATGAAAAAGGAATTGCTGTGCAGGTGACTTCGAATAAACAATACGCAGCAAAAAGAAAAAAGACGATACAGGCATTTGAAAACAATAGGGATAAACGGATCAAAAAGGTCGTGATCCTTTATACAGCGAAGAAATGTCCTGATAAAGTTCTCGAAAGAGAAAATATATATGGAATCAGTATTGACGGATGGGATTTGCCGAAGCTGTTAAAGAAAGTTTTTTACACTAATAAATTGCCGAACGAGCAGAAGGAACTTAACCGGATGGCTGAGAGTATGATCCTTCCCGATATTTTTAACGGATCCTTCCCAATGACGGGTGCAAGTATAGTTGAAGGGCAGCTGAAAGCACAGGTATTGGTGATCAAAAAAAACGGGATTTATATTGACAGGAAGGAACTGGTGGAAGCACTGTTTGCCTATAGCCAAGTGAACCACGGGCTTTTGATTGGTGGGCCGGGTTATGGTAAAAGTGCAGTGTTGTCGGAACTGCAGGCGATGTATTTTAAGAAAAACATTCCCTGTTATCTAATCAAGATCAACGAGTTGATCGAGGGAACGGATGCGGAGATCAATGCGGAGCTTGGCATCCAAACCCTATGGGTGACGGCCTTACAGAAACTGGATTGGGGAGGCAGACAAGAAAAGGGTATTCTGATTTTCGATGCATTCGATACGGCAAAGGAAGAGGCTCTTAAGCAACGCGTGCTCAAACACATTCGCAAAGCGCGGGAGAAACTGGGTGACAGGTGGCATGTAATTGCGAGCGTGCGGACTTTTGAGGCGTCGCATTCCTCGCAACTGCGCGAACTGTTTGCGCAAAGCAGGCCGGGAGGTAAACCACAAACCAGAATCTTTTCGATTCCCGCGTTAAGCGATGCGGAGCTGGGCGCTGCTTTGAAACAGGATATGAAACTGAAGCGCATTGCAAGCGCTAATTCAGTAGAATTGCGCAAACTTCTCGCGATACCCTATTTCCTTAAACTATTCGAACAGGTGGCAGAAAGCATTGGCGGGCTAAAAAGCAAAACACAGATTTCAATTGAGAGCGAAGACCAATTGCTGGAAATCTACTGGAACAATGTGGTGGAACAGACTGGTGAAGAGTTGTTTTTGCATAAACTAACTCAGGAACTGGTTGCATCAGTATCCTTAAGCTGTGCAAAGTTGAAAATCGTGAATGAAAACAACACGGCTTATTATGAGCGGCTGGTGAGTGCAGGTGTGATCACGGAGAGTTCGGCCAGCAGGCTTAACATTTCTTTTTCGCATAATATCCTGTTGGAGTTTGCAGTAGCGAAATTCATCATACCACATGGGGCGGAAGCAGTGGTCCAATACCTTTCGGAAAACGAAAAAGTGGCGTTCTTGTTCAGGCAGAGTTTCATTTATTATTACAGCCGGGTATGGAAAACAGATCAGAGACTGTTCTGGAAACATTATCACGCAATCAGGAATGGTGAGACTGCATTGTACCGGTTGGTACACCAGACCATACTGAATTATGTGTTATGCGTGTACTATCATAAGGTGGATGAACTCAATGAAGTGTTGGAGCATGCTGATGAGCTAACACGCGGAGCAACGCTAAGAAAGATACTGGAAGCGATACGGTTTATTTCGAAAGGAATACCACGCGAAAAGGACACGGCTTTGCTGAGGAAAGCGGCGGCCAGGATGCATATCTTATGCGTATGGGAAATGGGATTCCTGATGAACCAGGCGATCAAATATTTTCAAGCAAAGCAAGACACAAAGGCTGTCGCCATACTGGCCAAAGCCTCGGTTGAGTATATGCAGTTTGTGCTTGTGGAACGCAAAGTCGAAGCGAATAAATTTAATGCAGAAAGAAACGGGGGCCCCTGGGCGATACAGAATATCATGCTGTGTTTTGCCCACCAGCCGCGGGCGGCGAAACGATTATTAACGGGTGTGCTAGATGTCTTACAAGAACCTGGATTTCCGATTTACTGGTTTTACTCATTTGCAGAAGGATTGAAACAGCTGGCGGCGCATGACCCGGCCTTTGTCATTAAATTGTACGAAAACGTTTACCAACACAACGAAAAAAGTTCGGAAGAAACCCTACTTGGCAGCGGCGTGGTGATGGCGCTCAGAAGCAACCGTTCGCAGGATTTTTGCAGCGTGCATCACCAGTTGGAAGTAGTCTTTGAAATGTTGCTGGACAAACACCCGGATGATTTTCTGCCATTGGGTCTGCACCTACTGAATACGGTCAGCAAACGGCCACTGTATTATACTACTTTGGATAAAGCGATGCCAATGCTGATCGGGAAAGTCAAGTCGAAGATCATCCCCGATTTTTCGTTCTTTGATAACGATACTGACCGACAGTATGGCCCGGCTTCACACCTGGAGAAAATCATCCTGTATTTACAAAAGCTGATTGAGGGCGGGAAACCCTTGCAGGCATTACAAATGATGCGTATTGCGTTGGTGCATGCGGAAGTAAGTCTTGCCTGGAAGCGTTTGCTAGTGCTACTTGCAGAACACGCCGCATTGTTTAAGACGGTTGCGCTGGAAGTATTGCTCAATCATTCAATCTATATCTGCAGCGAAACCCTGCATGAGGCAGGTGAACTGATCAAGGCGTTGTGGTCACTTTTAAGTGTGACGCAACAGAGAAAGCTGGAGAAGACCATCCTATCGCTGCTTGACACCGTCCACGCAAAAAAGGATTTTGATTTTGTACACCACCGGGTTATCCGTTTGCTCAGTTGTATTGGTGCAAGTCAACTTCATTATGTTGATGCTAAAAAGATCCTAGAAGAATACGGTGTGAAAGAAAACAAGCCAGTCCTGGAGAAGCCACGACTGATGCCTTATACCGCGACAGAGGAAGAACAAATGAAACGCAAAGGTGTTTCTACAGAAGACGAGACAGAGGTAAAATTGTATTCAGACCTAAAGAGGATTGAGGATTTTTGCCAGTTGAATGGCAATGAGAAAATCAAACAGGAAAAGGACTCTCATCTTGAGTTGGAGCCTGTTGCGAGTCACTTATATGATGCGGCACGTGATCCTTCCTGTAACGAGAAATTCAGGATGCATATAGATAATGCAGTCTCCAGTTTTTATGCAATTGTGGCAAGGAAGGGGGCGAAGCTCGGTGTGAAGTTACGCAGGAAAATCCTTGACATCGCTCGGTTTTATTTATCGTCCAAAGTGTATATACCTGAGGCTTACGAGTTTGGTGAAAATGGCACGCATATACTTGCCTACAGTTCCAATCCAAGGATTGAGGCAACCGATGCGCTTGGTTCGTTGATGCATGCAGGTGAGACAGATGGGATTGCTGAAAAGTTACTGGACCTGATGAGTGATCCATCGCTTGCGGTGCGATACCGGAGCATGCGGCATCTGCATGCGCTCTGGAAGATCCGAAGAGAACAATTATGGGCCAGGGTAATTGTGTCGAGTATGCTAGAGCAGGATGGATTTTTACTGCAGATCCTAATACAATACCTGACCTGGGATGATATTGTCAAAGATAACCAGAAAAATGTCGAAAGTTGTTTGTTGCTGCTGGAAGGACGGTTCCAGACCATGGAAAAGGTGGGTCACGAACTATGGGGTGGTTATATCCAGCTCCTGATGCGCATGGTGATCCGAAAGAAAAATGAAACAGCCAAGGCAATCACTCACCGCAATCTCCAATATGCTGATTTTGCAAAGTATACCGTTTTCCAGATCGTCAACAAGATCGACCCACATAGTGAATTGAACCAGTATGCTAGAGACCCAACGCTTAATGAATATTTCTTCTCGATGTGGATGGAGATACTTCAACTTCGGTTTGCAACCATACAAGCAAAAGGATTAGAGAGCAATGAACTGCAGGATGAGTTTGAGATCATAGATCTGACGATACAACAGTTGTACTATACTACGCTATCCGGTAAAAATGCAAACCGTAACAAAGCCATCGAGAAGAATAACCTTCGGGCTTATTACCAACGGATCAAACCGATGCTGCACTATATCGTGGAGGAATCGGAAAAACTAGGCGGCGGTTTTATGGTGGCGCATACAGGGTACTATTTTATCCAATTGCTGGATTTATTTTTTGAGCTGGATACGGCATTTGTTTTACAACTAGCATCTCGTATAGTTCGATGCGCTGCCGCGAGTAGCTTCACTTATGATCAGACTACTCTTCGTGAAATTGTCAAGCTTACGGAAAGATTGCTGGCCGATCACAAAGACTTATTATCAGATCCTGTAAACTTTAATAGCTTGCTACAGATACTCGATCTGTTTGCCAATTCTGGCTGGCAAGAAGCGCTGGAATTGACCTGGAGGTTAAAGGAGATTTTTTGAACTGTTTTGCTATTACTAAATTAGTTTTTCTCCCTACATTGGAAAAGTAGGACATGGCATGTTGGATGTGTCTGCTCCGGCTACAAGCGGGTAGGGTATCTATCAAATCTCTTCCCAAATGTCAGGTAAGGCAACTTGAATTGGCCGCTGCCTGTCGTAATAAACATTTACAACACCCAAAAAGGGAGGGTCAATTATTCTCTTTAGTCCGGCTTCAATGTCGTTTAAAATTTCTTCTCTGAAATCCAAATCCAATCCCCAAAATATTCTCGAAGTCAAAAACATAGTAAATGGAAATGAAGTCCGAAGCACTTTCCTTGTTTCACTATTCACCTGGTCCAATAATTGTTTTGCTGTGTTAATTGGAGAAATCCATAAATGGCTTCCCCATGTTGTATCATCAGGAAATTTCAGTTGTTGTCTTTGTTCTTTATGTGTATAGAGAAGCAGGTGCGAAAGAGGAACATTGGTATAAATTCTTTGAAGCTGCGCCAAATCCATTGATTCAAAATTCCCCGATTTAAAATCCCTTTTTGCTTCAATATTTACAACACCTTTTAATGTTTCACCACTCGCAAATTGAACATTTACTATAAGGGCAATATCGCCATAATTTGTTTCCTGCTTGCCTTTGTTTTTAAACGATTGCCAATCTACAATTTTTGACCAATTATTAAAATGAATTTTCCTGTTACTAAACAACTTTCTTAACTCACTCATCAATTGAAATGAAAGATGATTTTCATCCCATTCATATGGATATGCTTCTCGGCAAATAGCATTAAGTTTTCTTTCAAGGTCTCGTACAATAATACGCATAGTAGCTTATTTACTGATAAAACAACAATCAATACTTATTGCCCAAAATATTCTCAATTGAGTCTGTTATTTCCTTTTCAATTATATCGCTTGTTAGTCCATCAATTTCGTAGGATATATTTTTCATTCCTGCATGGCCGCCACTATTAGGGAACATTGTATTTTCATGAAGTGTTACTTTTTCCTTACCTGTATCACCAATAAACATTATATGTGGAAGTTTATCACTCGCATAAAAAGCTCTGTTTTTATTTTTAGAAATTTCCAACTTAATTCTTGGCTCAGTTTCGATACCCTTTCCCGAACTATTAGGCTCGCAATAATTTACAAAGCATCCATATTCATTTGAGTTTAAAACTTCTTTAAACTCAAGCATCTTTGGTTCAATTAGATTTTGGCATAGGCTTTTGAAGTTTTCTGAGAAAATATCTCGCTGCTGTTTGAGATTTTCGCTTTCAATATCTCTTTGAGTTTGCTGGGCTTTAAGCTTGGTGAAAATAGAACTCAGTCTATTTTTATTTTCTTCATTCATGTTGATTGAAATTGGTTATTTATTATTCACTATTAAGCAGTCTCTTATTTGCTTCTTTTGCATTACTTTTTATTTCTTCTCAATCAGCTTCTCCAACCTCACCATCATCTCATCCTTCTCTTTCAGCATCCTTTCATACAACGCAATCTTTTCTTCATGAAGTTTTAAGACTGCATCAACCGGATTGTAATTATTGATTACAGCACCTACCTGAGCATTGTCGTTAAACGTGCTTGCAATCACATTCACCGCCTGCTCTTCATCAAAATTCTGAATAGCTTCCACGGGTATTTTGAGTGCGGCAGAGATCTTAGCCAGTAGGGGAGCGTCGATGATTTCTTTCTGCTCCAGGAGGGATATTTTTTGCTGGTTCCAGTCATCGCCCAGGTCGGCAGCCAGCGCATCTTGTTTTATACCCAGCATTTCACGGAAGCGTTTTACGTTGCGTCCTTCGTGTATTTTATGATTTGGTGTTGCAGTATGTGTCATAGGCAAATGTAATTTTTTTCACCAATGTAAATTACAAATTTCAGCGATAAGTTACCGGTAATGTAAATTGTATTACTGCATATGATACAGACCTCCGGTGTTGGATACGGGTTGTACGCAGCGGTGTTTTGCAGGGTACAAATACAGCAACCTATGGCAGAGCAAGAAACATCACCCGTTAAGGTAAGGCAAATGACTGTTTGTAATAAATATTTTCCGCGCCAGTCGTCCATAAGTAATCAATTCAGAGGAAATGTTACATTTCCCATCATCAGCCTTAGCGGCAAATGGCTGCTGGATAGCGGTTTCAGAGCCGGGCAGGTGGTAGATATTGCTTATGAAGATTGCAGGTTAACGATTACAATAGCTAAGGAACAAAGGTTTAAAGACGTTTGAATGTCGGAGCCGGATGACCTGCATTGATGAGTGAGCGTTAAGAAAATGGATGAAGTGCAGCGTAAAAAAATGCCCACTTCATTTTTTCACGTACAGGAAACATACGCCGGATTTTTATTTACCGCAGGGCAAGCGACGCATGAGCGCCGACATAATATTAAATTATAGGACTGCGCCAAGGGCTACCCTTTGCAGAATTACTTTTTATCCTATAATTAATATTATGTTAAATGGCGCACAGCAAAATGGTTTAAAGAAAAAAGCCAACGCTTCTGTCATTTATCGTAGCGAATGGTTACCATAAGTTTTTTTATAGAGAAGTTTGCTCCTTTTT
>JAQTZD010000097.1 GCA_028687975.1 Sediminibacterium sp. | reverse complement strand
AAGAAGGAACCGCAGAAAATACATCTATGCTACTGAATATAACAGAAGGAGAAGCGCAGTTTCTTCGCTGGCTTTGCATGGATAAAAGCTATAAGGAAATTGCACAGGAAATGTTTGTAAGCGTAAGAACCATCGACTCGCACAGAGACAACCTGTTTAAGAAACTGGAAATCAATACCCGTGTAGGACTGGTTGTTTTTGCCATAAAACATGGTATTGTAAATATCTGATCAGTATTTAAAGAGTAACTTTAAGCCATGCTAAGATTGTTCTTACGTGGCTTTTTTATTGCCTGGCTGCTGGGCATTGCTCCTTTGGCTGCCCAAACTCCGATTGGTCAATGGCAGGAACATTTGAACTATAAGCAAACCAAACAGGTCATAAAAGGCGATCAGATTTACTGTGCTACCGCAGCCAATGTATTTGCCGTAAACGAGAAAAATGAAATTTCCCGTTTCAGTAAAATAAATGGACTCAATGATATTGGGGTAAGTTGTATTGGGTGGGATGAAACAACTGCCCAACTAGTAATTGCTTACGAAAATGGCAACCTGGATATTGTAAAGGGAAGCACTGTAAGAAATATCCCGGATATCAGACAGAGCAATATCAGCAGCAATAAAAAAATCAACCAGATTTACTGCAGGGATGGAATTGCCTATCTGTCCGCTGCGGTCGGTATTGTTGCATTGAACCTTACCCGCTATGAAATCAGGGACACCTGGATCATCGGAAACAATGGCACACAAACAAATGTGTGGAACATGGCCAGTGATAATACTTATTATTATGCTGCCACCGCCGAAGGACTGAAGCGGGCCCTCACATCACAAAGCAATCTGGCCAATTATGCCAACTGGGAAAACATCAGCAACAAATCTGACCTCTCACCCGGGCCGGTGCAGTTTACCGGAATGCTCAACAACCGGTTGCTTGCCCGTAAAACCGATTCCGTTTTTATCCAAACCGGCAATAGCTTTACATTGCTCTATCAAGAACCTTCCTGGAAAATTGTACAGGCAAATGTATCGGGCAATTACCTCCTTCTTTCGCAAACCGGATCAGGTGAACAGGCTAGGGTTATACTTGTTACCGAAACAGGCACTATTGCCAGGACCATCCGCCAGCCAGGGGTTGTTTCCTTGCCACAGTCTGCACTCGCCGAAGGAAATGCAGTATGGGTAGCAGATCTTTACGAGGGGCTCTCCCGGTTTGCAAACGGAACCCATCGGTTTATTCCGAACGGGCCATCCGGTACAGCCAGCGGCCATTTTGCGTTCAGCAAGGAAAGCTTGTTTGTAGCAGCAGGAGCTGTTAACAGGGCATGGAACTATCTGTACAACCGGGATGGGGTATTCAGCTACAGCAATGGAGAATGGGCCGGCAAAAATGCATTCAATACCCCGGCACTGGATTCTGTTCTGGACATCATTACCCTGGCAACCGACCCGGAAGATGGATCTGTTTGGGCAGGAAGTTACGGCGGTGGCCTGGTACATTTTGGCAATTCCGATACTAAAATTTACAAACAGAACAGTTCACTGCAGCCTGCCGCAGGAGATCCTGGAAGCTATCGGGTAAGCGGGCTGGCATTCAACAATGAAGGTCATTTGTGGATCAGCAATTACGGTGCACCACAACCACTGCAGCTGCGCAAAAAAGACGGCAGCTGGATGCGTTTCAGTATTCCCTTTACCCTTACAGAAAATGCAACTGCACAACTGGTTTCAGACGATTTCAATCAGTTGTGGATTCAATCTCCCAAGAACAATGGGCTGATTTGTTTTCAATACGGAAATACAGACAACAACAATGATGACCGCTGGAAATATTACCGACAGGGAAGTGGAAACGGCAACTTGCCCAGCAACAATGTACTGTCTGTTGCAAAAGATAAAAACAACAGCATCTGGGTGGGAACCGATGATGGAATCGGCATCATCAGTTGTACGGCAGAGGCATTTGCCGGTTCAGGTTGCGAGGCCAGGCTACCAGTGGTACAGCAAGGCCAGTTTGCAGGTTACCTTTTTAAAGGGGAACAGGTGCAGGCAATTGCGGTAGATGGTGCCAACAGAAAATGGATCGGAACAACCAATGGCGCCTGGCTCATTAGCCCGGACGGAACAAAAACCATTCATCATTTTACTGCAACCAACAGTCCGTTGTTGAGCAACGATGTAAAGCAAATAGGCATTGACCCCCTTAACGGATCGGTTTTCTTCGCTACTTTCAACGGCATCTGCAGTTTCCGCGGAACCGCAACAGAAGCCATGGAAACCATGGATCAGGTATTGGTTTTCCCCAACCCTGTTCCCCCTGATTACAATGGAATCATTGCCATCAGGGGACTCGTGGAAAATGCCAGTGTAAAAATTACCGAATTGAACGGACGATTGGTGTACCAGACCAGAAGCCTGGGTGGGCAGGCCATCTGGGATGGAAGGGATTATAAGGGTCATAAAGCCGCCGCAGGCATTTATCTTGTGTTCATAAGAGACGATGCGGGCCGTGAAAAAATTGCCACGAAAATCATTATCATCAGCGGAAGATAAACAGCACAGATATCACCACATGCAGGCACTTACAACAGAAAGACTTTTAATCAGGGAGCTGAGCATTGTAGATGCTGCATTTATGCTCCGGTTAATGAATGCCCCCAACTGGATCAGATTCATAGGCGACCGGAATGTTAAAACAATTTCCGATGCCAGCAATTATATCAGCAGCAGAATCATCAGCAGTTATCGCACCAATGGATTTGGCCTATATCTGGTAACGCTGAAAAATACCCGCAAACCCATTGGAATTTGCGGCCTGGTGAAAAGAGAGGGGTTGAATCATCCGGACCTGGGGTTTGCCATACTACCCGAATATGAGCGCATGGGATATGCCTCAGAAGCAGCAACTGCGGTACTGGATTATGCCGGCAACATCCTTCGGTTAAAGCAAGTGGAAGGGATTACCACCAAAAGCAACCTGGCATCTGTAAGTGTGTTGGAAAAAGCAGGGATGCATTATGTTAAAAACATTCAGCTGCCGGGAGACGATGCCGATTTCATGCTTTTCTCACGCATACTGCAAACTGAACCACTGGTATAAAAAAAACTACCCGAAAGTAATTCCGGGCAGTTGTAACTGTATCTGTAAACAGATCATTAATCTTTATCTGCTTTCTCAATTGGTTTATAAAATGCAGCTCTTCTCGGACCAGGGAAAGGAACATCATCACCTTTCAGGCCATGCCAGAGTACTTTATTGAATTCCAGATCGGGCACGGCATCTTCCTTGCTCAGGTCAAATTTCTCCGACCTGCGCTGCCATTCGTTCATTGCAGTGTTTCGGTCGTTCAGGTTCACTGCAGGTATGATAGACTGGAATGATTTTGTATTGGGTGTAGCGGTAAAACAACGCCACATGGGTGTAGCAGCCGCATCGTACTGAGACATGGGAGGAATACCCAGGATCAACTCCATAGTCCTCAACATGGAAGAAGTGGAATAAATGGTATGATCCACAAATCCTCTTTTTACAAAACCTCCTGCAACAAAAGCAATGCTGCGGTGTGCGTCTACATGGTCTGCACCATTCTGCGCATCATCTTCCAGAATGAACACGGCAGTTTCCTTCCAGATAGGACTCTTGCTCAGGTACTCTACAAATAATCCTACTGCCAGATCGTTATCTGCAACATGTGCATACGGAGTAGGTCTTCCCAAACGCATACCCTCGGTATGATCATTGCAAAAACGAACAGAATTAAACTGCGGAACCGCATTCACGGCCAGCAACGAATCGAATTCTCTTTTCCACTGACCGAATCGAACCGTATCAGGAACCTTGTTGTCGTATCCGGTAAAATAAGGACAGAAATGATCTTTCAATACCGGGATATTGGGTTTATAATTATCAGCAAACTCACCATAAGTGCGGAAACTTACACCGGCTTTCTTACAATGATCCCACAAAAAACCACCCTTGTTGTTGGCTACCGGACGGTTGCCTTCTGCATCGTAACCACCACCTCTGCCACCATAGCTGCTTACCCAGTTCTTCTCGAGGAAGTCCGTAGCATATGCACCCATACTCCAGTTATGTCCGTCTGCGCTTACCTCTCCATCTACATAAAAATTATCGAGTAACACAAATTCCCTGGCCAGCGCATGTTGGTTGGGGGTAATCTGCTCCCCGAATAAAGTAAGTCTGGGATCACCATTGCCCTCTTTCATATCACCCAATACCTGGTCGTAGGTTCTGTTTTCCTTAATAACATAGAAAACATATTTAATAGAGCTGGGATCACCGGTTTTCCTTGGAATCGGATTGCCTTCCTCACCCTGTACCAGCAATTCCTTTACTTTGTTGTAAGGTGTATTTCTATATACTACCTGCGCATATACGCCCAGTTGCTGTTCTGTAGGCTCATCGATCACGCTCATGGTTCCCATAAACAGACCGGCGATATACTGAACTGTTTTAGGGCGGTTGGGATCATCTGCATGGTGCAGTACATTCTTACTGTTTCCAAAAGGGCTGGGGCCATAAGGATTGGACTTGGAAGAAAAGCCCTTTCCATTGGAAACAAATATTTTCTTACCCACCACTTTTACATTGGTAGGGTACCATCCTGTAGGGATAAAGCCTTTGCTCTTACTCTGCACAGGCTTGCTTACATCATACACAGCAAGGCAGTTATTATCAGCATTGGCCACATACAATGTTTTTTCGTCTTCGCTCAGGGCAAGACCATTGGTGGTAGAGCCATTGGGCGCATCCGGATACAAGGCTGCATTCAACACCTCGATCACTCTTTGCGTTGCTACATCAATTACAGAAACGGTATTGTCATTGGAATTGGCCACATACAAGAGTTTTCCCTTTTTGGTCAGCAACAACTCGTTGGGATTATCTCCAACGGCAACCTCCGCTGTTACGTTCCTGGTTTTGGTATCAAAAAAATAGACTTTATCACAACCCCAGCAACTGATGTACAATTGTTTGCGGTCCGGCGACAACTGGCAGGCATAGGCTTCACCACCCAGCAGGTATTCCAGTATGGTTTGTTTGGTATTCAGGTCTACTATGTAGAGTTTGTTGCTTTCCTTGGTAACCACATACAACACTTGCGCGGCATCATCTACGGCAATGCCGGAAGGAGCAATCTTATTCGGCCATTTTTTCCCAAGCACAACAGAATCTGCTACACTCAGCCGGTTGTTCTCAATGTTGTAGATAACAATCTGGTTATTATGACCACCGGATGCATACAGCTTTTTTTCATCCGCACTGAAGGCTAGACCATAAAAAGCCCTGGCGATTTCCTTCGTATCCAGAACGGTTTCCGTAGCAGGATCAATCAGCTGAATGCTGTGAACGCTTTGACCATTATTGGTCACAGCCATCCTTTTTTTGGATTTGCTCAGCACAATATTCAGTGGCAAATCTCCCAACGGAAAATTTCTGCCTACGGGAGTAAGCGACCAGCCGTTGGGGAGGGTCAGTTTTTTAGACTCCACTTCTTCAATTGTCTGTGCATTGGCCAATGTGGCAATCAGAAGAAAAAAAGAGAGTAGTTGACGTTTGTACATAGTTGCTTTGTTAAGCAGCTAAGGTACAGATTGCCGTATAAAGTTGGGGTGGCTAAACAATTTAATAATATGATATTACTGCCGGGCAAAATCATAACTGCGAATAGGCTTAAACTTAAGCCCTTCCCGCTCGGCAGGAACTACCCCGTACTGAATTTGCCGGTGCATTCCGGAAGGTTTGGAGCCGGTTGAATCCACCGTATAAACAGGGAAACGGCGCATCAGCGTTCCCTCCATGAGCATAAAGGTATCATAGCCTTCATACCCAATTCTGAGCTTGGGATCGTTGACGATATCCGGGAACATGATGGGCATGAAACTTTCATTTTTTACAGAAGAAATACCAATTACATTTCCAATCGATTTTTCCCCGGGTCCGTATACATACAACACCAGATCGGGATATCCGTCGTTATTGAGATCGTCTACTTCGGTTTTAAGCACCCGCCCCCGGACTTCAAAACTAACATCTCTCGCACCCTGACCGGTAAAACCTACCGGAGTAAGTGTAATTGAATTCTTTACCTCATTTTTATTGTTGCACATCACTTTAAAACCAGCCTTACCCAGCTTCATGGTGGTGTCTATCTTGCGAAATTGATTCTGGGCCATTAAAGAACCCGCCGACAATAAGAAAACGATAAGTACATACTGTTTCATAACGGTACAATTTACATATTTCTCCGGTATTGACCACCTACTGAGTACAGGGCATTGGTTATTTGCCCCAATGAACAGTATTTTACTGTTTCCATCAATTCCGCAAAAATATTCTCATTGTTGACAGCTGCCTGTTTTAACTGCTCCAGGGCAGCAGCAGAGCGATCCTGGTTCCTCAGGTGGAAACTTTTCAGGTTCTGAATCTGCTGTTCTTTTTCCTCTGTGGTACTGCGGATCACTTCTCCCGGTAACACTGTAGGACTGCCATTCTTGTTCAGGAATGTATTCACCCCGATCAATGGCAATTCTCCTGTATGTTTCAGCGTTTCATAATGAAGGCTTTCCTCCTGTATTTTGTTCCGCTGGTACATTCGTTCCATCGCGCCCAGTACTCCACCCCGCTCGGTGATTCTTTCAAATTCCTGCAATACGGCTTCTTCCACCAGATTGGTCAATTCTTCAATGGCAAAGGAACCCTGAATAAAGTTTTCTGCCCCGGCTGTTCCCAGCTCACGGTTGATGATCAGCTGAATGGCCATTGCCCTGCGCACACTTTCTTCTGTTGGAGTGGTCACCGCCTCATCGTATGCATTGGTGTGCAAGCTGTTGCAGTTGTCGTAGATGGCATAAAGCGCCTGCAGGGTTGTCCGGATATCATTGAAATCAATTTCCTGCGCGTGCAAACTTCTTCCGCTGGTTTGAATATGGTATTTGAGTTTTTGAGAACGCTCATTGGCCTTATACTTGTACTTCATTGCCTTTGCCCAGATTCTGCGGGCAACACGACCAATAACACTGTATTCCGGATCCATTCCGTTGCTGAAGAAAAACGACAGGTTGGGGGCAAAATCATCAATATTCATTCCCCTGCTGAGGTAGTATTCTACATAGGTAAATCCGTTGGAAAGTGTAAATGCAAGTTGTGTAATCGGATTGGCTCCTGCTTCTGCAATATGGTACCCGCTGATGCTGACACTGTAAAAGTTACGAACACTGTTTTCAATAAAATAGGCCTGTACATCGCCCATGAGCTTCAGTGCAAATTCCGTAGAGAAAATACAGGTGTTCTGGGCCTGGTCTTCTTTCAGAATATCTGCCTGAACGGTTCCCCGAACCTGGCTCAGTGCTTCAGCTTTAATTTTTTGATATACATCTGCAGGAAGTATCTCTTCTCCGCTTAAACCGAGCAGGCCGATACCCAGGCCATTGTTTCCTTCAGGCAATCTTTCAGGCAAAGCCGGGTTGTAATATACCGGTTTGGGCATTTTACTGAATTTCTTTTCGATCAGGCGGGTTACCTCATCCCACCGATTGTTTTCTGTAATCCATTTTTCACAGAGCTGGTCGATGGCGGCATTCATAAAAAATGCCAGTACAATCGGGGCCGGTCCGTTGATGGTCATACTCACCGATGTTTTGGGATCACATAGATCAAACCCGCTGTAAAGTTTTTTTGCATCATCTACCGTAGCAATACTTACCCCACTGTTGCCCACTTTACCGTAAATATCTGGTCTGTGCGCAGGATCTTCACCATACAGTGTAACACTGTCGAAAGCGGTAGACAACCTGATGGCAGGCTGCCCCAGTGAAACATAGTGAAATCGCTTGTTGGTTCTCTCGGGTCCGCCTTCTCCTGCAAACATCCGGGTAGGGTCTTCCCCCTGTCTTTTGAGTTCAAAAACTCCCGATGTGTAGGGAAAGCGGCCGGGAATATTTTCCTGTAACTGCCAGCGGAGAATATCTCCCCAATCCCTGTATTTTGGCAAAATAACCCTGGCTATCCTGGTCCCGCTCAGCGATTTGGTGCTCAGTGATTGCTTAATCACTTTATCCCGCACCGAATACTCAAAGAAATCCGCTTCATATTTCTTCACCAGCTCCGGCCACTGTTCAATCAACTTTTTGCATTCAGGGTGAAGTAATGCTGCAAAGTGATCACTAATTTTGTGCAATTCTTCAATCACCGTTTTGTGGTTCTCTGCCGCAGCGATTGCACCCTGTAGCTGGTACCATTTGCTGGCAATGGCAGACTGTTCATTTACCCAGGCATCATAGCCCCAGTTTTGCTCCGTAATTTCCGCCAGGTAACGAACCCTTTTAGGAGGAATGATCTGCGATTTGGTTGTAGTACTCTTATCAGAATAAAAAACAGGCGCAGTACCTGTTTCATTAAAATCCACTTTGCATTTTTCTTTTACCACTTCCACAATTTTACCAACGAGCTGGTTAATACCTGCATCATTGAATTGTGCAGCAATAGTACCTATCACAGGTAGCTCTTCGTCTTTGGCAGTCCATAACTCATGGTTGCGCTTGTACTGTTTTCGCACATCGTGGAGCGCATCCAATGCGCCTGATTTGTCGAACTTATTAATGCAGATCACATCTGCATAATCGAGCATATTGATTTTTTCAAGCTGAGATGCAGCGCCATATTCCGGGGTCATCACATACAAACTCATATCACAGAAATCGAGGATAGACGCATCGCTTTGTCCTACGCCGGCAGACTCCAGTATCACAAAATCATAACCTGCCCTGCGGCATATATCAATTGCATCCTGAACGTGTGCACTCAGTGCGGTATTGTCGTCTCTGGTTGCGAGGCTGCGCATGTATGCACGCGGATGTGCAATGGCATTCATCCTGATCCGGTCTCCCAGCAAGGCACCCCCCGTTTTTTTCTTGGATGGATCTACTGAAATTACCGCAATGGTTTTGGTTTCATATAAATGAAGGAACCGTCTTACAATTTCGTCTGTTACGGAGCTTTTACCGGCGCCTCCTGTTCCCGTGATACCCAATACCGGAGCAGGAATTCCCTGCAGGGCGGTTGAGGTTTCTTCTGTCTTTATACCATTTTCTGCATTGGTAATTTTTCTGGCAATCATCCGCACATCCTTCACTTCTCCCAACCCCATCGGTGTTGTGTAGTTTCCTGTTCCGTTCAGTGGAAAGTCGCACGAACGAATCACATCTTCGATCATTCCTTCCAGACCCATATGCCTTCCGTCGTCGGGGCTGTAAATACGCGTAATCCCATATTGATGCAATTCCCTGATCTCTTCCGGAAGAATGGTGCCGCCGCCACCGCCAAATATTTTAATATGTCCGCAACCATTCTGGTCCAGCAGATCTCTCATGTATTTAAAGAATTCTACATGCCCTCCCTGGTAACTGGTAATGGCAATCCCCTGCACATCTTCCTCTATGGCACATTCAACAATCTCTGCAACACTTCGGTTGTGACCCAGGTGAATGATTTCCGCACCCTTCGATTGCAGTATCCGGCGCATGATGTTAATGGCTGCATCGTGTCCGTCAAATAAACTGGCTGCTGTAACAATACGAATCTTGTGCTGAAGCTTATACGACATAATCAATTTGAATTGAGGGTAAAAATAATGCTTTCAGTTTAATGTTAACGGCCGTTAGTTTTTTTTACGGATCAGGGGCACTACATTTATAGTATATTAATAACTCAATTTTTTATCATGCGTTTTGCAGTATCGGTAAATCACCAGCAGGCACACCCGGTCATTACACTCAAAGACAAGCAGGGAGGCTCCAGGGCCGAAATCTTTGCATTCGGGGGG
>JAQTZD010000096.1 GCA_028687975.1 Sediminibacterium sp. | reverse complement strand
GATGGGTGCTTTTTGCATAAGGCAGGACTAAAATATTATAAACCCAGTTTTCTGCCTTGTAGGGTACGGGTTTTCTTATCGCTTTTATTTACATCGGTCAATTTAACTACCAGGCGCACATCGGCTACACTGTTGCTGGCTCCGCAGGAGGCTTTATAAACGCCCTTATCGTAAGGTACTTCCACAGTTCCGTTGTCCCAGTTGTTTCCGGCTACCACATATTTGTCCTCGCCATCTGCAGGAACAAACAAAAAGGAATTGCCGGATTCAAAGCTTACCCGAACACCGTTCAGGTCTGCTGATTCAATAATACCGGGTGTATAGGCAGGGATAACGATTTCATTGATCAGTTTGCCGTTGATGAACCGAACAGTTCCGGAAGCCACTTCGGCCTTGGCACTGTCTAATGCACGGGTCAGGATCAGTTTCTGGTCTATATAAAATTGTACGCGCCTTACATCTACGTTGTATGCTGCAAGCCTCATTTGCAGTTCCCTTGAAAAAGGTACATATTGGCTTTTATCTATTGCTCCGGCAGTGGAAGGAGCAGAATAGGCGTTGTTGGCATCGGGGTTATTTTGCGGTGCACTGCTTCTTAAATATCCCTTTGAACTAGCGGAGTACTTACCACCTGAGCAGGCAGTCAGGAAGAGCGTTCCCATCAGTACGATGCCTGTTAGTAAACGAGACATGTTGTAATTATTTTTTGGTACAGATAAAATAAGCGTAAACAAACTGCGTTTAGTACAGCAGATTCCCTGCTCTTTTGAACAGGTGCTTCCAGAGCTTAATATGCTATTGATTGGTTGCATCTTGTTTACGGATATTAATAGGGGGACCTTAAAATTCGTCATTTTTTTGATGTGTTGCACACTTTACCCACAATAGTTCTGTTGCGGATATAGCCTTATTATTTAAGTTTAACTTTAAGCTCGATTAAATAATTAATTGATAATCAGATTATTAAATTATTTAATTGTTATTTATTTTCTCCCGAATAATTTTTTGCCTTCGGGGCGTTTTTTTGAAAAATCCCTACAAGTTGGTAGGCGGAAATATCCCCTTTTTACATCATATCTGAACAGCACGGCCTGTTGAGCCGGGTTGTTATAGGGATTTCCCGCAGTTAAAAAAACACCGTTTTCAGGTACTTGCCGTATTGCTTCCCCGCCAGGGTCGTCTTTTCTTTGCGCCCTGATCATGCATCCTTCCTTATGAGTGTACGTTTAATCGATCGCCTGTACCAGTATCTGTCCGAGAAAGGCATCAGTGCCTATGCTTTTGAACATACCTGTGGTTTATCCAACGGTTACCTGGGGAAACAGTACAAGGGGAAGGGGTCGGTGGGTTCCGCTGTTTTGGAAAAAATCAGGCTCTGCTATCCGGATCTGGACATTTACTGGCTGGTTACCGGAGAAGGAGCTATGAGCAGCCTGAATATGGAACTGATCAGCGCTTACCAAAAACAGATCAAGCAACTGGAGTGGCTGGTGGCCGATAAGGATTCCATTATTGAACTCTTGCAGCAAAGCCTGCAGGATGCTGCTGTTCGCTGACAAAAAAAGAAGAGCTCTTTTGGAACTCTTCTTGTATACTTCTTTCACTGATCAGTAGAATCAATTATGCTTAGGCAATTATGCGTAAGAAGAAACCGGCTCGCAGGTGCAGATCAGGTTTCTGTCTCCATGGGTATTGTTAACCCTGGCTACACTTGGCCAGAACTTGTTGCCGGCTACATACGGCAGCGGGAATGCGGCTGTTGTTCTGTCGTAGGCATGGTTCCAATCATTGGCACATACTTCGGCCTGTGTATGCGGTGCATTTTTCAAGGCATTGTCTGCCTTGTCTGCCTTACCTACTTCAATGGCTTTGATCTCCTGGTAGATGGCTATCAGTGCATCACAGAAACGGTCCAGCTCTCCTTTGTCTTCGCTCTCTGTTGGCTCAATCATGATGGTGCCGGGTACAGGGAAACTCAGGGTTGGTGCATGAAAGCCATAGTCGATCAGGCGCTTGGCCACGTCTTCTGCTTCTATACCGGCCGATTGTTTAAACGGACGCAGGTCTACAATGAACTCGTGGGCGCAGGTGCCGTTCTTTCCGGTATACAATATCTGGTAGTACTTCTCCAGTCTTGCCTTCATGTAGTTGGCATTCAGGATGGCATATTCTGTTGCCCTGCGGATGCCTTCTGCTCCCAGCATTTTAATGTAGGCATAGCTGATCAGCAATATGCTTGCAGAACCAAACGGTGCTGCACTTACTGCATGTCCGTTTTTGTCGTAGCCGGTGATATGTCCGGGCAGGAACGGTGCCAGCTTATCGTTCACGCAGATAGGGCCCATGCCTGGACCACCTCCGCCGTGCGGAATGGCAAATGTTTTGTGCAGGTTCAGGTGACATACATCCGCCCCGATCATACCCGGGCTGGTTAATCCTACCTGTGCATTCATATTGGCGCCATCCATGTACACCATGCCTCCGTTGGCATGAATGATGGCACAGATGTCTTTGATGGTTTCTTCGAACACACCGTGGGTAGACGGATAGGTTACCATCAATGCACCCAGGTTGTCTTTGTATTGTTCTGCCTTGGCTTTCAGATCGGCCACATCAATGTTTCCGGCCTCATCACATTTCACTACCACCACTTTAAAGCCGGCCATTACGGCGCTGGCCGGGTTGGTTCCGTGCGCACTGATCGGAATCAGTACAATATTTCTGTGATCGTCTTTGCGGCTCTTGTGGTAATTGCGGATGGTGAGCAGTCCGGCATATTCGCCCTGTGCACCACTGTTGGGTTGCAGGCTGCAGGCGGTGAAACCTGTAATAGCACAAAGGAATTGATTCAGTTCCTGAATGATTTCCTGATAACCTTCGGTCTGACTGGCTGGTACAAAAGGATGCAGGGCTGCAAACTCAGGCCAACTCACCGGTATCATTTCTGTTGCGGCATTCAGCTTCATGGTACAGCTTCCCAGGCTGATCATGCTCGTGTTCAAAGACAGGTCTTTGTTTTCCAGTTGCTTGATGTAGCGCATCATCAGGCTCTCGCTGTGATAGGTATTGAATACCGGATGGGTTAAGTAACTGCTGGTTCTGTTCAGACCCGCTGGTATGGCTGTTGCACCTACCGTTGCTGTTGTAATTTTTTTACCTGCACTCTTGCCAGTAGCTGCTTCAAAAATAGATACAATGCTATTGGCATCTTCGATGCTGGTGGTTTCATCGATACTGATGCCGATGCTTCCATCTTCAAAATACCGGAAGTTCTGCTGGTGCTGCTCTGCAGTTGCTTTTACTTTGGCGGCATCTGCTCCTGCAATATGCAGGGTATCGAAATAATGTGCATGGGTTTGTTTCAGGCCCAGGGCAGTAAGCGCTTCGGCTACTGCAACGGTGGTTTGGTGCACAATCGATGCAATGTTTTTCAGTCCTTCTGATCCATGATATACGGCATACATGGCCGCCATATTGGCCAGCAGGGCCTGTGCTGTACAAATATTGGAGGTGGCTTTTTCGCGTTTGATGTGCTGCTCCCTGGTTTGCAATGCCATCCGCAGCGCACGGTTTCCTTTTGCATCGATGCTCACCCCGATCAGTCTTCCGGGCATGCCTCTTTTGAAATCTTCTGTTGTGGCAAAATAAGCAGCGTGTGGTCCGCCAAATCCCATCGGTACTCCAAATCTTTGTACAGAACCTACTGCCACGTCTGCACCCAGTTCTGCCGGAGGCGTTAACAGGGTCAGCGACAGGATGTCTGCAGCCATGATTACATAGGCCGATGCTGCATGCACCTGCTGGATAAATCCGCGGTAATCTTCCACAGATCCGTTGTTAGAAGGATATTGTACAATGGCTCCGAAATAAGTATCGTCGATAGTGGCTGTTGCGTAGTTGCCGCTCACCAGTTCTATGCCAATCGGCTCTGCCCTGGTGGCCAGTACCTGTTTGGTTTGCGGGAATATCTGCTCGTCTACAAACAGTTTGGGTCTGGTAATGGTATCGGCTTTGTTGGCATGATGAAACAGCATGGCCATTGCTTCTGCGGCTGCTGTTGCCTCATCCAGGAGGGAAGCGTTGGCGATCGGCATGCCGGTCAGGTCGGCGATCATGGTCTGGAAATTCAGCAGGCTCTCTAGTCTTCCCTGAGAAATTTCTGCCTGGTAGGGCGTGTACTGGGTATACCATCCCGGATTCTCAAAAATATTTCTGAGGATCACACTGGGCGTTATGGTTCCGTAATATCCCTGTCCGATATAGTTTTTGAACAATTGATTTTTGTCGGCAATTTTCCTGAGCCGGGTCAGGTATTCAAACTCACTGATGGGGGCCGGAACATCCAGCGCAGATTTGATCCGGATACTATCGGGTACTGTTTTACTGATCAGTGATTCAATCGCATTTTCGTTGATGGTTTTCAGCATTTCAGCCAGTTCCGTTGCATTAGGACCAATGTGCCGTTGCTGAAACCGGCTGGATTGTTGTTCAAATAAATTCATATTCGGATCAATTTTTAGAACCGCAAAGGTACAATGATCCTGCAGGATTTTTTTTCTGTTTTGTTCACAGTGGGGGATAGCATGTTCTTTGAATGTACTACCTTAGCGGTTAACCGGTGAACCAGCTCTCTTACAGGCCTGTGTACCCCTAACACTTCCTATAACACTTTAAGCCTTCACGTGGAAGATCAACAACTCTTGGAAAACTGGGAAAAGAAAAGCGCTGAACACCAGAAGCTCTACAAAAACTGGCTCAGCAGGGCCAACAAGAACAAAGTGCTGAAACAGCTGCCCGAATTGCACGAAGCGGCTTTTGAGCAGATCGATTGCCTCAGCTGCGCCAATTGCTGCAAAAATTATTCTCCCCGGTTCAAAACCCCCGATATCAAACGCATCAGCAAATACCTCGGTATGAAAGAAGGCGTTTTCATAGAAACCTACCTGAACCTGGATTCCGACGGTGATTATGTGGTACGTTCCACTCCCTGCCCGTTCCTGGGGGCAGACAATTACTGTTCCATCTACGATCACCGGCCTTCCGATTGTCAGCGGTTTCCGTATACAGACGAAGATGTGTTGATTAAAAGACCACAGATTACCTTGAAAAATTCCACCTTCTGTCCGGCCGTGTATTATGTGCTGGAGAAGCTGTTGGCCAATGGCTAATATTCCATCTTTCTGAGTTTGGGCGCTTTAACCCAGGTGGCGGCTACCACCAGTAATGTCATGCATCCGCCAAATACCACTGAGGGTACTACTCCCAGCAGTTTGGCTGCCATACCGCTTTCGAACTGGCCCAGTTCATTGCTGCTGTTGACAAACATGGAGTTCACACTCATCACCCTGCCGCGCATATGATCGGGGGTGCGTACCTGTACAATGGTTCCGCGGATAATCATACTGATACCGTCCAGTATGCCGCTCAGGACCAGCATGGCAAAAGACAGCCAGAACGATTTGGACAATCCGAATATGATCACACAAAGTCCAAATCCGCCCACGGCATACAAGAGTTTTTTACCCTGTGCTGCTTTCAGCGGAAAGAACGTCATGGTTACAATAATGATGATGGAGCCGATGTCTGCCGCGGCATTCAGCCAGCCGAATCCGATGGGTCCCACCTGCAGGATGTCTTTGGCAAATACGGGTATCATGGCTACCGCACCACCAAAAAATACCGCAAACAGATCCAGGGTCAACACGCCCAGCAGTTCCTTGGTTTTGTACACATAGTCCAGCCCTTCCCGTACACTGGCCCATCCGGTTTTTTCTCCCTTTTTGTTCAGCGCCGGTTTGGGTTTGGTCTGGTACATATTGATAAAACCCGCGGCTATCATGGCGCAGATAATGCCCAGCGAAGGAGTATTGCCCAATACGGCAATCAGAAAGCCCACCGTGGCATGGCCTGTAACAGAAGCAGAGAGCCAGATGCCCTGGTTCCAGGTGATGGCATTCTGCAAATGTTCCCTGGGTACAATGGATGCTACCATGGTGCCAAACAGAGGGCCGGTAAAGGAACGAATGATCCCGCTAATAAATATGACTACATAAATGCTGAAGGCAATCCAGTGATTGCTCAATTGTGAAGCGGTATACCGGGTAGACAGGAGCATCAGCAATACGGCACAGCCAATGTATAAGCCTACGCCTTTCAGGAGCAGTTTTCTTTTTTCACTGATATCGATCACATGCCCTGCATACAAGGCCAGTGATACGGCCGGAATTACTTCGGATAAGCCAATCAGTCCGATGGCAAAGGGGTCGTTGGTGAGTTCGTAGATCCACCATCCCACCAGGGTTCCCATCATCCGCAGCCCCATGATGAACAGGAAGCGCCCGATCATCAGGTACCGGTATTCCGGTATCCGCATTGCCGCAAATGGATCGGACTGTATGTTTCGTTTACTCATGGAAGCGTAAAATAATGTTGCCCGTCTTCATAATCGTTTTCCAACGCATCCAGAATTACCTTCATATGTGCTTCATTCCCGAGGAAATCGGCATTGCTGGCATCCACAAACAGGGTTTTGATATTGTGTTGTTTAATGTAATGCGTATAGGTTTCCTGAATGTTGAACAGGTACTCATCTGAGATGGACTGTTCAAAAGACCGGTTTCTTTTTTTGATGTTCTGCTGCAGTTTGCTCACCGGTGCATGCAGGTAGATCAGTATATCCGGAAATACCAGTTGCTGGTGGATGATATCGAACAGTTTCTGGTACAGCCTGAACTCTTCTTCGGGCAGGTTTACTTTGGCAAACAACAGGCATTTGGTAAACAGGTAATCAGATACGGTTACTGTTTGAAACATGTCTTTGGTATGGACCATTTCCTTGAGCTGTTTGTAGCGTTCTGCCATGAAAAACAGTTCCAGTGGAAATGCGTATTGTGCCGGATTTTCGTAAAACTTGGGTAAAAAGGGGTTTTCTGCAAACTCTTCCAGAATCAGTCTCGCGTTCAATCGCTGCGAAAGCAGATTGGCCAGTGTGGTTTTACCCGCGCCGATGTTCCCCTCGATAGTGATAAATTGATGCTTCATGAATGCTTACTGGTCGGGTCAAAATTAACCGTAGCGGCGAACTTACGGCAATTTTTTTTGCACATCGGAATCGTCGGAACATTCGGCCAGCAATTCCTGTATGGTTTTCTGCAATACCGGATGCAGCAGGGTAGGGGCTATTTCTGCCAGCGGGGTAAGGGCAAACCGTCTTTGCGGTAATGCAGGATGGGGCAGGTTCAGGATGGGCCGCTCCATAACTACCTGATCGTAGAGCAAAATATCCAGATCAATGATTCTGGGACCATAGCGGGCATCCCGGATTCTTCCCATGGCAGCTTCTATTTCCAGCAATGCCTGCATCAGTTCTTCCGGCTCCAGGCTGGTTTCCACCGCAATGGCCTGGTTCAGAAAGGCAGGCTGTTCCAGCAATCCCCAGGGTGCTGTTTCATATAATGAAGAAAAGGCCATGATTTTACCGCAACTTTGTGCAATCAGTGCATTGGCTTTTTGTAAGCTCGATGCACGGTCACCCAGATTACTGCCGGTAAGTAAATAAGCTGTACCCATAATTGGTGGTGTAAAAGGGTTCAAATATCTTTAATAATTGAATAGCTCCATCATGAAAGGATTTTTTAAAATTGTTTTAGCCACGCTCTTTGCCCTGATCATCTTTACCGTTATCGGTGTTTTCATACTCATTGGTATTATTTCCAGTGCTTCCATGTCGGACAAACCGGTGGTTGGTTCCCGTGCTGTACTGGTCCTGAATCTGGGAAAAGAATTGAAGGAACAACACGAAGACAATTTCTTCAACGCGCTCATGGACGATGCATCCGAAGACCTTCCTTCTTTATACGAAACCATTCGGTTGATTCAACATGCCCGTACCGATTCTTCCGTTAAAGGTATTTATGTGCAGTGTGCCAATAATGCCAACGGCTATGCGGCCAGCGAAGAAATCAGGAATGCCCTCACCGATTTTAAAAAGTCCGGAAAATTTGTAGTGGCTTACGGAGAAGTGATTTCGCAAAGTGCTTATTATATTGGCAGTGCAGCCGATGAAGTGTATTGTAATCCCCAGGGTGGGGTGGGGTGGGCCGGTATGCATACCAGCCTGTATTTCATGAAAGGCACCCTCGATAAGCTGGATATTCAGCCGCAGATTTTTTATGCGGGTAAATTCAAAAGTGCCACAGAGCCTTTAAGGGAAACTCAAATGACCGATGCCAACAAACTGCAAACCGGTGTGTGGCTGGGTGAACTCTATAACAACCTGCTGAAAGTAACGGCGGCTTCCAGAAAAAAAGATACGGCTTACCTGCGCAACCTGGCGGTAACCGGTGCTGTGCTTACTGCCAGTGATGCACTGAACTACGGTTTGGTGGATGGACTTAAATACGACGATGAAGTAAAATCGATCCTGCTGAAAAAACTGAAGCAGGGGAAAAAGGAATCCATCAATTTTGTGAACCTTGGTAATTACAAGGCGGCTTCGGATTACAAAAAATCAGGCAGTTCCAAAATCGCGCTGGTCTACGCCGATGGCAGTATTGTTTCCGGTGAAGGCAGCAACGAAGAAATTGGCAGCGAAAAATTCCGGGAAGTCCTGCGAAAAATCAGGCTGGATGATGACGTTAGTGCCGTGGTATTCCGCGTGAATTCTCCCGGTGGCAGTTCTCTGGCCAGTGAAGTGATCTGGAGAGAAATCAGCCTGCTGCGCAAAGAGAAACCCGTGGTGGTGAGCATGGGCAATGTGGCTGCTTCCGGTGGTTACTATATTGCCTGCAATGCAGATTCTGTATTTGCCAATGCCAATACCATTACTGGCTCCATTGGGGTGTTTACCATTATTCCCAATATGCAGTCGTTCTTTAAAAACAAACTGGGCGTTACGTTCGACGGTGTTAAAACGGCGCCCTATGCAGATATGGGCGGTATTGACCGGCCGCTGACCGAACCCGAAAAAAGATTTGTTCAGGCTTCCATAGATACCATTTACCATGTATTTAAAACAAGGGTTGCTGCAGGAAGAAGAATGCAGATGGATAAAGTAGACAGCCTGGCGCAGGGCAGGGTATGGACCGGTGCACATGCTAAGAATAACCAGCTGGTAGACCGGATCGGCAGCCTGCAAGACGCAGTGGAGTCTGCCGCAAGAATGGCCAAAGCGGGCAGCGATTACCGTGTGAGAACCTATCCCGAACGCAAGACTCTGCTGGAACAACTCATGACCAATTACAAAAAGACCATCAGCAACCGCCTGATCTCCGGTCAGTTCAGCGCCGGGGAACTGAATTTGCTGAAAGAACTGAAACAGGTTAAAGAGATGAATGGTGTGCCACAGGCAAGGTTACCATTCCTGCTTTCAGTAGATTGATTCTTTTAAATAGATTTGCAGCTTAATTCTTTGTTCATGCAAAAAGGGTACAGTCAGTTCTCTGCCATGCTCGCCATTACCAAGGCCAGCCTCAGGTCCATTTTAAGAAGCCCTTCCGCAGTTGTTTTCAGCATTGCTTTTCCCATGGTGTTCATATTGGTGTTTGGTTTTTTGGGCAATGGTGGAAAAGTTTCTGTGAGTGTTGCATTCGCTCCCGGCTGCGATACGGCCAATCCGGTATATGCCGCTTTGAAACAGGTGGCTGGCCTGAAGCTGGTTGCCAAAGATCCGCAGTTGGTAAAGGTGGAACTCGAAAAAGGACGGATCACAGCCCTCATCAATATACAAGCTTCGGGGCAGGCCAATGCACCTTATTCCATCAGCCTCACCAGTTCCGAGGCAGTTCAGCCGCAGAACATCGAAGTGCTTCAGTCCATCTTAAATGCCGTGATTGCGCAGATCAACCACAGCAACTATCCCAATAATCCAACCA
>JAQTZD010000161.1 GCA_028687975.1 Sediminibacterium sp. | reverse complement strand
CATGCGGTTTGTTTGCTGAGGTCTATATAATTAGTGCGCTAACCAGCAGGCATCGCTCGCTGCAAAGAAATGCAGTTCCTTATGCAGGAGCTCCTTGTGCGCATTTCTTTAAATGCTCGCTCCTGCCTGTTGGTTAGCGCAGAATCACTTACCGCCTAAAAATTCCTGAATACGGTTAATAATCATATCAGTAGCAGGAGGATCACCAAATCCAGCATGACAGTCTACCCATTCTTCAAATGCAGGATGCAAGGAAATCCGGGTAAATTCTTCTTGTAGGTATTCTTTAAGTTCTGAATCACAGTCGTTCATTTCTTTCCAGATTGATTTTCTATGTTCAAACAGAAACATAATGTCTTCAAAGTCCTGGCTCATCCTACCGTCGTTATGATCTTTTCTGGTTGGGCTTTTGAAGGCTTCGAGTTCAGTTTCCAAATCCAAGTATACCATCTCCTGTTGCCATAACATCAACTATTATTCCTTGTATAACATATCGGCAAATAACGCTGGATTCTATATCGTTCTTAAATCCCATGGAGCGTAATTGATCTTCAATACTGGCATATTCATGATATGCCCAAAGTTCAATCAGTATGTCTACATCATCAGTTGGGCGCACTAAATCTTCGGGGACTCCATTTTCGTATTCCGCATATAGAGACACAGTAGCCCCTCCTACAAACACAACGTTATTCTTCAAGGGACCAAGGGCGTTGTGAACTGCTTTAATCCTGGTGATGTTCTGATGAAGGCTCATGTAGAATATTTGAATTAAGGATATCAATGGCTAATTTAGTCTCTCTCCTGTTACCTACCCGCAATACATCAACCATTGCTAATAATTTGTACAACTCGCTATTCTCTTTCACCGCTTTAACCTGTTTGCTATACAATGGCTCAATTGCAAATCCCCTGACAGGCCCACCCTGTTCAGGCCATACATAGTACTGATCACTAATTATTTTGTCTTTTAACAAAGGGTGAGAATGGGCAGTTGGTACTCCGCTTACGACTGGTCCCGGCTGCACCGGAAAAACATACGGCAGACCAAATTGGAGGAATTCATAAAGTGCATGACGGTTTACCCTACGCTTGTTATGATCAATGAGGCCAGCTACCTGACTACGGTTCAGTGATTCTGAAACCTCGGACTGACTGATGCTAAGCGAATTTGCCAGGTCTTTGATAAACCAGTCTTTTTTCTTGTTGGATATAATTGCTAGCAGGATGACAATATCCTGCGGACGCATCCCATTATGCTTTCTCATGAGGTGAAGATAGGAAACATATCACATATCGCAATACGCGATTTGCGATATGTGAATAATAAAAACACCCCCCCTAGGATTGTACAGCGGAGGTGCTACAGGCAAGGGTTATCAAGCTTTTAAGACTATCCCGTTCATTATCAGTGAACAACTATAAAAAATGAACAAAGGCACTATTTTATGCTTTAAATTAACTTTTGTTCACTATATTTGAATGTTCACTGAAAATGAACATTCAAAATGAATGAACAACAGATCATAGCACTTGCTTTGGAAAACCTCCAAACCCATGCTGGCATCGTAGGTGAATTTCATCCTACAATTCACCAGGAGGATGGGGAAATTGTGTTTCAGTTTCCGAAAAATAAGCAACGGGTGTTTGTCGAAATCAAAACTGAGCTTAAGCCTTATCAATTAACTGCCATAGAAAACAGGGCCAGACAATACAAACCCTATATGGTTGTTGCACACAGGATTTATCCCGCCGCTAAGGAAGAATTAAAAAAGAAAGGCATTGGCTTTTTGGATACGGCAGGAAACATGTATCTGGCCCATGATAATATTATGATCCGGTTGGAGGGGAACAAACAAGTGACAGCAGAAATGAGACCTGTAACCAACAGGGCATTTACCAAAACCGGGCTCAAAGCGGTTTTTTATTTTCTGATAAATGAAGATGCACTGAATCAACCATATCGTGAAATTGCAAAATGCACCGGCATCGCTCTGGGTAATATTAAATATATTATTGACGGCTTAAAAGAGGCGGGATATATTCTGCAGAAGAATGATAAAACTTGTTTGTTGCAGAATAAAAAAGCATTGCTTGAAAGGTGGATTGTCGGATATCGGGAAACACTCAAACCAAGCATTCATATCGGGAATTTTAGATTTAGTGACAATGATACAGCACGTAATTTACTATTCAGCAATCATTTTAACGCAGATGACGTAGTGCCGGGAGGAGAACTTGCAGCAGAGATCATGACCCAGTATTTACACGCTCAGCTATATACGGTATATACCACCATGCCCAGGAATGAGCTTCTAAAAAAGTTTAAATTGGTTCCTGATCCAAAGGGCAATTTTCAGGTATACCAGAAATTCTGGTTACAGCAGGTTGCCCATGAAAATGAGGTTCATGATGAAGTTGCCCCGCCGTTACTGGTTTATGCAGATTTAGTAATTACAGATGACCCAAGATGTATAGAAACAGCACAAATGATTTTTGATAATTATTTGAAAGATGAATTTGAAAAA
>JAQTZD010000160.1 GCA_028687975.1 Sediminibacterium sp. | reverse complement strand
TCAATCCCATAGTTTTATTTGCTCACTGGTCACCATTGGGAACGATTGCTTTATTGGCCATGGGGTCATGTTTGTGAATGACCTTTTTAAACAGGGAGGCCCGTCCGGAAATCCGGCTGAATGGCAAGAAACAGAGATTGGTCACCAGGTATCTATCGGCAGCAACGCCACGATTTTGCCGGTTCGTATCTGCGATAACGTAGTGGTAGGAGCCGGGACGGTTGTTACAAAAGACATTACTGAGCCGGGTGTTTACGCAGGTAATCCTGCCCGGAAAGTCAGGTAGTTAAATGAACAGCACAGTAATGATTAAACCTTGATATAAATTTTCTTTTTATCCAATATGTATACAATCAACCAGTAGCATGCAACCAGCGTAATGGCATAGAGCAATGATCCCACTCTTTCGTCCTGTGCAATTGGTTTGCAGATATTGGTGTAAAACCAGGGGAGTGTAGAAGTATAATGTTTGGTTCCATCCGGATCTGTTTCTGTAGTCCATCTGAACATAGCCAATACCCTTGGCAGAAAACCACTGAGTACGAAAATGAATAATGGATTCTTACCAAACACATCGAAGAACTTACTCCAGTTTCCTTTCACTTCTCTGAACTCAATCAGGTAAATTAAAGTGCCCAGTGTTAGAATAGCCAACCCTGATGTATAGATGGTGTAACTGCTGGTCCAGATTTTTTTATTGATCGGGAAACTCAGATCCCACATATAGCCGGTAACTATAAGAATGATGCCCGCAATCAACAGATTGGTCAGCATTTCAAAATTCTTTCCTTTTAACTGAATGTATTGACCTACGAAAAATCCGAATACTACCTGAACAATGGCGGCCGGTGTGCTCATGAATCCTTCCGGATCAAATGGCACCCCTTCTCCTTTGTAGATATGGGTTACGCCCAATAGATTGATGTCGATGCTGGTACCAAACCAGCCGGCCAGGCTATATGGATCGCCCTCCTGCCCCGCAGCAAAACAGATAAACCAATACAACAGTAAAATCGACATGCTCGCGATGAAGGCTCCT
Organism: Sediminibacterium sp.; assembly: GCA_028687975.1. Taxonomy (GTDB): domain Bacteria; phylum Bacteroidota; class Bacteroidia; order Chitinophagales; family Chitinophagaceae; genus Sediminibacterium. Next base: position 1,496 of record JAQTZD010000160.1, on the reverse strand, counting down.
TTGGTTTTTCCATAAAATACAATGACGGAAGCAAAAAAGTAGCAAAGTGCAATTCTTTGCAATACCCCCAGTACCCTTACGTTTTCCCAGGGTTTTGCAGCCAGTTCCTCACCACTCCATTTAATGAACGGACTCCAGTTCAGGAACAGTCCGATCAAAAAGATCAGCGCCGTTCTTTTGATTACTTTTTTCCAGAATTCGGCAGGACCGGCTTTTTCAAAACGCGGCATAACAAATGCCATCGCATTACCCACAGCAAACAAAAAGAAAGGGAATACCAGGTCGGTAGGGGTAACTCCATGCCAGGGGGCATGTTTTAAAGGACCAAAAATATGGCCCCAGCTTCCGGGGTTGTTTACCAGGATCATCAGCGCTACGGTAGCGCCTCTGAATACATCCAGAGAGTAGTATCTGTTTTGCATAAATGAGTATCTGTTATGAAAGTAGCAATAAATTGTCATTCTCCACCGGCTCTGTCATGAATTGATTATTTTGCAGCAGTGAAGACTGATCGTAGCTATATTTTGTTTCTGCTCCGTTTCCTGGGGTTATTTTCCCTGCTTTATTTCGGCACTTATGCTTTTATAGGGTTGTCGGCGGAGGGGGGATATTTTATTCCTTTTTTGAAGCAAATTGATTATGTGAGCTGGTACAGGCAGCTGCTGCTGCGATCATCTGAAACGGTGCTGGATCTGTTAGGATACAATGCTTACACCCGCGGGCCCTATTTATTGTATATCAATGGAAAAAGTGGCCTGCAGTTAGTATATAGTTGCCTTGGGTTTGGGGTGCTTTCTTTTTGGATTGCTTATGTAGTGACACATCAGAGTGGTACGACTAAAACTAAAATAAAGTGGGCGATTACAGGTATTCTGCTTATTACCGTATTGAATATTATACGGATTATTGTTTTGTTACTCGCAGTGTACAAGCATTGGATTAATATTGCAGGAATAGATCATCATACACTCTATAATTGCATCGTTTATGTCATTGTATTGCTGATGGCCTTTTACTACAGAAAAAAAGTTGCCTGATGATTATTTTGGCAATGATTTCCTTCTTCGTTTCATACCCAACACCGCACCGGCAACAATCAGGAATCCAACACCTCCATCCAATGGAATGATGGCATCAGGAGGAGGATCGCTGGTAGCGCCGCCACCGCCGCTTCCCGGACCGCCAGGGTCGTCCTGCGTTCTTACTTGTCCGGAGGAGAGAAATGGGTTGTTATTGGGGTCCGGATCAACGGTTGCGGTCATGGAATCTGCAGGCATATAAAGTGTGTCTATTCCACTTTGCATTGGGTTGGTAAATTGCCCAAATCCATTTATAGCGGCAGTGAGAGAAAGTAGGAATAAAAATATGCTGAACTGTTTCATCGGTTGGCAATGATGATTTTGGTTGAGTACTGTTTTTTGCTGCTCTCATGTATCAGTTGCAACTGGTACATGCCATTCCTTAGGATGCGGTTGAATGTTAATGGTTGTGTTCCG
>JAQTZD010000095.1 GCA_028687975.1 Sediminibacterium sp. | reverse complement strand
GCACCCATAAAAATTCAGTCATAAAAAAACTCCGGTCAGATAACTGACCGGAGTTTTTTTATATGATCAACAGAGAAGTTCAGGATTAGTATCCATCGTTCTGTTTAACTACACCGTTAGATGCATCAACCTCTCTCTGAGGAATAGGGAGTACCATTTTATTGGCATTGTATGCAAATCCGTCTGCAGATCTGCGAAGACGCTTCAGATCGGCTACTGCATGACCCTCATGGGCCAGTTCCAGTTTTCTTTCATTGAGGATATCGTTCAAAGTAACTGTAACGAGTGGTAACAAACCAACCCTGGCTCTGATTCTGTTTACATCTGCCACCGGAGTAGCACCAATAACAGTTCCAGCTCTGAAGTTTGCTTCGGCACGGGTCAGATACAGTTCAGCCAAACGGATGAGTGGCAGCACTTTAAACTGCTGTTGCCATTTGCCGCTTCTGGTTGCACCAGCACCGGTATAAAACAACGCACGTCTTGCATCGGTTGGTGAATAAAGGGCAAGGTGCTTCGCCTGAATGGAAACATCTCCGTCACGACCACCATACTCAGGGATAGACCAGAACTCATGCATAGCATTTGCTCCGTCCTGAGCACTTACCTGCATCGCAAACAGGTACTCAGTAGCATTGGTGGAGTTATTGAAAGCAGCTGCATAAGTAGAAGTCATAGACTTTCCGTTTGCAGTAGCTACAGAAATCGCACGATCAGCTGCATCTCTTGCATCTGTAAAGCGCTCCATTTGCAGATAAACTCTGGACAACACAGCAGATGCAGCAGGTTTGGTTGCAAAGCTACCATTGGTATTAGGCAACAATGATTCTGCTTCTGTAAGGTCTGTGAGGATTCTTGTATATACTTGTTCAACAGTACTTCTGGCTACATTGTTGCTTTCGTTGATACCTCTGGTTGGTGTCAGGATCAATGGAACACCCAGGTTAGAGGTAACACTTCCTGCACTGTAAGGCTTCGCATAAAGCTTCATCAGTTCAAAATATACAGAAGCTCTGATGAATAAAGCTTCTCCTTTCACCCTGTTTTTGTCTGCAGCAGCAACCACATCAATACCAGTCAGAACGTTGTTGGCAATATTGATGGTATTGTAAGCAGCAAGCCAGGTATCTCTTACATAACTGTTGGTAGTAAGGATGTCTTTTCTGTAAACATCGCGTGGCTGGTTAAAAGTACCCTCCCAAAGGATTTCTCCATCGGCGGCCAGTAATTCGGAGTACAAAAGCACATGTCCTCCAAGGAGGTCGGCAGAACTTAACGCATCATAACATCCGTTCAGTACTTTCTTAACATTGGCATCAGAACTCAACGCTACTTCTTCAGCAACGCTTTGTTGTGGCAGCAAATCCAGCTTTTTATCGCAGGATGATGCTGTTACTGCCAGAAACATGAATAATGGAATATATTTTTTCATAATTAGTTCAATTAAAAGTTTAGAAACCAAGGCTTACACCAAAAGTGATGGATTTGATCTGAGGAGCTGAGTAGAAGTCACCACCCTGGTTACGGTTACCCGCACGGTAGTCGGAGTTAACTTCAGGATCCCATCCTTTGTACTTAGTGATTGTGGCCAGATTTACAGCGGTTACATAGAATCTTGCAGACCTCAGTTTAAATCTGCTCAGCAATTTGCTTTCCAGGTTGTAGGCAAGTGTAATATTCTTTAAACGAACATAGTCACCATTCTCAACATATCTGCTGGAAGCGCCGATACCATTACCGTAACCAAGACGAAGCTGTGGCACATTGGTAATATCGCCAGGTTTCTGCCAGCGAGCCAGTTGATCTTTTGTCTGGTTATCGAACCAGTCAAAGCTTGCAGACATAAATCCACCTGCACCATTCATGATCTGATTGCCAAATACGCCCTGGAACAATACGCTTAATTCCAGACCTTTCCAGCTTACAGAGTTGTTTAAACCTGCGATCCAATCCGGGTTAGGATTACCTACAATAAAGGTTCCTGCGTCGTTGTAATCGTTGGTAGTTGTTTTACCATCTGCCTTATAATATAAAGCATCTCCATTTGCAGGATCAGCACCGGCAAACTTAGGACCATAGAACACACCAATACCCTGACCAACCATCAGAGAGTTCAGGTAACGACCATCATTACCAGGAATGAGGGTTTGCGTTCCATCCAGCTTGGTGATTTTGTTGTTGTTCTTGGAAATGTTCAGACTGGTATTCCATTTAACTGCCTTATTAGCAATGTTCACAGAATTCAATACCAATTCAAAACCCTTGTTCTGCATAGAACCAATGTTCACAGTTTGAGTAGAGAAACCGGAAGTTCCAGGAACAGGTACGTTGTAAATCAGATCGCGGGTATTTCTTACATAGTAGTCGATTTCACCCGTTAAACGGTTGTTGAAGAAACCGAAGTCGATACCGATATCTGTTTGTTCAGATTTTTCCCATTTCAGCTTAGGGTTAGCCAGCTGTGTAGGCACCAGACCTGAAGCATTGTTGTACTTGGAAGCACCCCATAATCCCAGATGGGCAAAGTCGCCAAAACCGGCAAAGTTACCGGTTAACCCAAAGCTACCTCTCAATTTCAGGAAGCTGAGTGCTTTTACATTTTTCAGGAAATTTTCTTCAGTCAGTATCCAACCGGCAGAAACAGCCGGGAAGAAACCATATTTACTTTCTTTACCAAATCTGGAAGAACCATCTACACGGCCACTTACAGAGAACAGGTATTTGTTGTCGAACTTATAGTTCGCTCTGGCAAAATAAGACAGAATTGAAGATTCTGTAAGGGTACTGGAACCACCGGTGATGGTACCGGCACTAGCCAGTTTTTTCAGCGCATCAACAGGGAAATCCTGTCCGTATACGCTTGTCTGATCGGTTATGAAATTCTGGAAAGACATACCCAGGGTCGCATCAAAGAAATGCTTCTCCTTAAAGGTATTGATATAGTTCAGGTAGTTGTTGGTGTTGTAGTTCACTCTTCTGAACCAGGTAGACTGACCGTAACCATTGGTGGACTGACCAACTGTACTTCTTACACCATAAAACTCATCATCGTTCTGATTCTGAATATCCAGCCCAAACTCTGTTTTAAATACCAGGTTATTGGTCAGTTTGTAGTTCAGGTAAGCGCTTCCGATATTTCTGTAAGTAGTAGAAACATAGCGGGAAGCTTCCAGCTCGATCAATGGGTTGTAATAAGTAGTTACCGGACGATCGTTGGTAATACCAGCGGCATTTCTCAACGGAGTAATTGGCGCCAGGGCTACAATCTGCATTGGCGTAAAGAACTGGTTATCCGCAGCCACACGATTGGCAACTGTTCTTGCAACAGACAGATTTACCCCAATTTTCACTCTTTCACTTGCTTCGTGATCCAGATTGAAGCGACCGGAAATACGTTGGAAATCGTTACCAAACAGGATACCATCCTGACCGTTGTAACCTCCACTGATAAAGAATTTTGTTTTCTCATTACCACCAGAAGCGCTGATATCCATCAGCTTACTGTTGGCATTGTCGTTAAATGCCAGTTTCTCCCAATTGGTATTGGTTTCGAGTGTTCTCCAGTTGGTATGGCCTGCATAACGGGTTAACCGATTTTCTGTAAACTGTAACCATGAACCGGCATACTGAGCTGGATCCAACGGATCAACACCTTCAAGTTTATCACTGTTAATAGAGGCTTCTCTAATGAGATCTACGTATTCTTTGGCATCGAGAAAACCACGTAAGTGTGTAGGCTTGTTGCTACCATACTGCATGTTCACATTCAGGTTGGTTTTACCAGCCTTACCTTTTTTGGTAGTGATCAATACCACACCATTGGCAGCTCTGGAACCATAAATAGAAGCAGCAGATGCATCTTTCAGGATATCGAATGTTTCGATATCATTGAAGTTGATATCTGCAAGAGAGCTTCCGGATGCTCCATCTTCGTTGATAGGCACTCCATCAACTACATACAAAGGTGTATTGGAAGCGCCGATAGAACCCGCACCACGAATTCTCACCTTGATGCCTTCGCCTACTTTACCGCTCTGTGATTCTACGAATACACCAGCAGCACGGCCTTGTAAAGCCTGTGTAAAGTTGGGTACAGGTGTATTGGCCACATCGGAACCTTTTACACGGGCAATATTACCAGTGAGGTCCTTCTTGGTTTTGGTACCATAACCCACAACGATTACTTCATCGAGGTTTTTGTTGTCTGCCTGCTTAAGGGCAATAGCAATGTTGTTACCAGTGATAGAAACAGACTGGTCGCTGTAACCTACATAGCTCACAGAAAATTTCTTAGTAGCTGCAGGAATTGAAAGTGTGAAGAAACCATCTGCATCGGTTGTTCCGATTGCCTTACCATTCACACTGATTGTTACACCGGAGAGAGGAGCTCCGGACTGGGAATCTGTAACCTTTCCTGTTACAGTCCTGTTTTGTGCCAGCAGCGTAATGGACGCAAACAGCCAGGCACAAAAACTGATAAGCAGTTTTTTTCTCATAGTTTAGTTTAGTTTAAACCCGATTAACTGAATACAGCTAATGGGGGTTTAAACTTAACAAAAAAGCAATTACGTTTAACTTATTTTTAAGAAAAAAGGATTTTTTAAGCGACAATTAACCTAAAGCCCGTTATAATACCTGAAGGTTTCTGCAAGAGTTTGCAGGTTTTTAAGGTTTTTTTTATCTCTACCCAGGTATTCCTCCATTTTTGCCCGCTGATCCTGCATCAGCGACAAAAGAAAAGCCTTGTCTTTTTTCAGGCGCTTCATTTCACCATTCTGGTAAACATATACATCTTCGTACAAAACAAACTCCTTGTATACTTCCCCGGACAGATCATTCTTTCTGGTATCAACAGCTTTCCGCATGGTTTTCAGAAGTGTTATTTTCCCTTCTGCCAGCACCTCACAAAATTCTCTTGATTTATAGTTGTCGATGGAAGGGAATCCCGTGCGATATACATGGTTATGAATAACAGAAGCTGCAGTATCTTTCACAGAAACTGTTTGCACAAAATCGCTGCTGATAACGCCAGCCTCGTTGTTGGATGAAGTAAATACGATCTCGTGCGTTACGATATCGATCTTTAAGGGTACTTCCGCAAACTTTCTGCCGTTTTTTAACTCCATGTTGCCTGCTTTAAAATGCTCAAATACAAATGGATAACCACTTACATCGGAATAACGATTGCTCACAGGCCGGCCATTTACATCACTGATATAAATCTGACTATCCCATTTGCCAATTTTTTGCCCAACACCTGTTTGGGCAGTCAGTACTGATGCTGTGCAACAATACAGTGCTGCTGTGATTAGTTTTAAATACATATACTGAAGCTTGTTATTAAAGCTACTGCTATTTGGTGAAAAAAAAAGCGGGCCCCAAGAATAGGGCCCGCATACTTAAAAATTAAACAAGAGAAACTAGAGAAATTCTTATTTAGGATTCTTAACCGGTGCACTTCCGGAAGCTGGGGGATTGTATGCCAGCTCATTATCCGGAACATCCCAGTAATCCAGGAATCCATATACAATGGTTGCGTTTGTGTTTAATACACCAGCTGATCCGGCACGTACAATACAACCGGTACGAGATTTAGTTGGTGCAATAATGTCATACCTACGGGCATCATAGAAAGACAGCCCTTTGAATGCCAATGCAATTCTTCTTTCTCTTCTCAGAATCTCCAGTGCAGCAGCCTGAGTTTGTCCTGCACCAATCGCAGTCAAACCGGCACCCTGGTAAGTTCTTACAGCATCAATCAGAGCTACACCTGCATCAATATTAGACTGGCCGCCCTGACGGATCAATACCTCAGCCTGCATAAGTGCATTCTCTTCGTAAGTACCTGCAAGGGTAATTTCATTGGCACCAGCAGCTGTATTCGCATAAACGATTGTTCCTGCTATACCATTACCGCCATTATACAAAGTCCAACGAGTGTTATAACTGTTACCGCGATCCTGGTTAAATACACCCTGACCCGCATTCAGCGCACGCACGTTGTTGTCTCTGCGTAAATCTCCGGGATAGAACTCCTGAACAAAACGCTCACTTAACTTATATGTATTGGTAGTACTAGCAGCAGACTGGGTTTTATCTGCAATGGTTGTTCCAAGAAAATCTCCATTTGCATCAGTACGTCCGGTAAAAATCGGATCAGAAGCAGTGATACCATTGGTAGTCAATGTCTGGATACTGGTGAGTTGTGCCGGAGTTAATGCGGAAGCCAGTGTATTGGCCAGGATATTTCTTGCACGCAGTGTATTGATGTTGCGAATCCATGCAGCCTGTGAAGGAACTGTTCCTTTACCGATTTGCAGGAAAGCAGGAATCAGGTCTCCCATCATTTTAGTGTAATCAGTAGTAGAAGTAGCTGCATTGATTGCAGTTACCGCTTTTGCAAAACTAGCTTCTGCTTCTGCCAGGATGGCTTCCTTGGTAACATAGTTGCCGTTGGTAGTTCCGTTGATTCCATTGTTGATCAGGCCAGCGTAGTAAATAGAACCAATTCTGGAATAAGCAAATCCTTTCCAGAAATTACACCATGCAGTAATCGTAGCCAGCTTGGTTGCCGCTGCTGCAGTACCTCCGGAGAAAGTTGTTTTACTGGCAATATCCAGTACAGAATTGGCAGATGTAATCATGTTGTACATGTATGCCCATTCAAAGTAAGTGGTATTGCTTCCCTGCTGTGCATTGGAGTTGATTCTTCTCAATAAAGCATACTGAGTCGCATCTCCGTTCGGGTTGAGAATAGAAGTACCGTTATCCAGAATTACTTTGTCCGGACAACCGATCTGGTTGCCAAAGGCATTCGCAGCTTCCATACCAATGAGATCGCCCATCAGTTCGTGGTTGGCCACGGTACCGGCCCAGAAACGACCGTTAACACCATCGTAATATTTTACACTATAAAAACCGTTTCGGTAAATACTTCCCTGTCCGAGAGATACTACACCAATTTCACTGGTGGCACTCTGTGGGGTTGGTTGGTTTGGGTTGGATATATCCAGATCCTTTTTGCAGGAGCTTGCGCCCAGCGTAAGACCGAGAATACCAATCAATATTTTATTCTTATTCATTCTTGTCGTTTTTTGCGTTATCAATTAGAATCCAAAGTTCAGGCCTACAGTATAAGCTCTTGTGTTAGGAATGGTGTTGTGATCTACACCGCGATCCCATGCAGAATTGCTTGTACCAGAGCTGGTTTCAGGATCCATACCAGTATAATTGGTAATGGTGATCAGGTTACGTCCGGACAGTACCAGTTGCAGTTTGGTGAAAGCTTTCAGCTTAAATGCTCTGGCAAAATCAAAGGCAACAGATACATTTCTTAAACGCCAGAAAGAAGCGTCTTCGTAGAAATAATTCTTGGTACCGTTGTTAGCACCTACCTGGTATACACCACGATAGAAAGCAGTGTAAGCATGAGATACTCCGTCAATATCAATCATCTTATCGTAATCGCTGTGGATACCATCGCGATACATCCATCCTTTGGTTTGGTTGTACAGGTGGCTTCCGTTCACCCAATCCCACTGCATACTGAAGTTCAGATAGCCTTTGTAAGAAAGGTTATTGATGAAGCTCATATTGAATTTAGGATTAGGATCTCCAAAGCTGTACTGACCAGGAATAGCATAAGGCTGCTTGGTGGTTTTATTAACTACCCAACCATTGCTCGCAACAGTATAATTGGCTTTTTGTGCATCGGTGAAAACAGGTGCGCCAGTTACAGGATTTACAGCATCCAGTGAATGAATCATCATGAAGCCAAACAACTGTCCGATTTTATTTCCTGCTTTCAACACGTAGTTGGAACTACCGGCTGCAGAAGTAACAACCACTTCGGCACCATTGGTGCTGGTGATCTCAGAAGTCTGCTTGCTGAAGTTGGTAGTCATATCCCAGGTAAAATTCTTCGTACTCAGGATACCTAAGTTCAAGCTCGCCTGGAAACCGCGGGATCCCAGTCCGAATGCATTGTTTTTTACAGTACCTAAACCGGTAGAAGGAGCAGCATCCACGTTGTAGATAGCGTTGTCTGTTGAACGCTTCCAGTAAGTAGCAGAGAAGCTTGCTGTTCTTAACCAGGAGCCTTTAAACAGGTTAAAACCTAAGTCTGCACCAATCTCTGTTTCTTTAGAGATCTCCACCTGTAAAGCCGGATTAGGACTGGAGGTAGGGAAGGTGAACACACTGTTCTGACCCAGGTTAGCAGCACCCAAAACAGGGAAACGATCAAAAGCGCCGGGCTGAATACCAGCCTCACCGTAAGCAGCTCTGAATTTAACGCTGTTAAGTACTTTGGAAACACTTCCATTCTGCCAGAAATTGAAACGATCCAGGTTAACATAAGCATCTCCGCGAGGGAAGGTTTGTGCAGTAGCACCGGAACCGAAAGCAGAAGAGTAGTCACTTCTTACACCAACGGATAAACCGGCGATATCGGCGTATTCAAAACGCTGGTTGGCCAGGAAACCATAAGTGATGAAAGGCTGAACATAATCGCTGATTACCTTATAAACACCTGCCTGAGTTGCATTCCATGGCTCATAAGTAGGCGCATCATATCCGTAAGCGGCGAAACGCTTGTACACATTCTTACGATAGTCGTAAGACAACTGGGTACTGGTTTTGATAGGAATTTTCAATTTGAAATCCTTTTCAAAGTCGGTACGGATGGTTGCGGTTGCAATAAAGTTCTGGAAAGTTGTACGATCTGAATAGTTGTCTATTTCACCGGTGGTGCTACCATCACTGGCCGCATTCGGGTTATAGTTACTGATCCAGTACTGGTTATCAGTAGCGTTCTTATTGAATTGCTGATTCTCGTAGCGATAAGTAATGTTAGTGCTGTTGAAGTTCAGACCATACTTGGCATCCAACTCAACAAACCGGGAGAAACGGTAGTTCAGGTTAAGATTCTGAACAATATCAACGGAAGGAATATTGGTACTGGAATACTGGTTCTGATACATCGGGTTGTAACTGTTTACACCCACAGCATCACCAAAGTAAGCGCCATAGTTGCCATCCAGGTCTTTCTGCAGATAGTTCGCAAAAGGACGTGAGTTGTTGATATTGAACATGATACCTCTACCGGTAGCATCATTCAGTGTATTCTTGATGTAAATCAACTGAGTGGTACTGGTTAAGGTTAAACCTTTAGCCAGCTCAAACTGCAGTTTGGAAAGAATATTTGAACGGGAATAGTCACCATTGTTTTTGAAGTTACCCTTCTGCTGATTGTTGGAGGCAGAAAGGAGGAAGTTCATTTTATCCTTATTACCGGAAACAGTTACAGAGTTGTTCAGCACAGACCCTTTTTCGAGGAACATGCCGTACATATCGTAGTACTTTAGATTCTGGTTATATGCTTTTTCCTGATAGCTGGCTGTGTTTAAAGCATTGTACTGAACGTTTGCATTATACAGCAGGTATTCAGGATCCAAAGCCAATGGAACACCACCACTGGAAATAACATTATTGCTTCCATCAGTTACAAAAGCGTGTTTATCGGAGTGGTGCTGCTTACCAACATTCAATAATTCGTTGGTAGTAGCAGAACTGCTGAAATCAATGTTGATTTTACCGGATTTTGCTTTCTTGGTAAACAACTGAATTACACCGTTTGCTCCCTGAGCTCCGTATAAAGATGCGGCAGCAGCACCCTGTACCACTTCCACACGCTCAATGATGTTTACATCAATTGAACCAAGGTCGGTTGCAGCAAGCTGAATACCATCCATCAGAATCATAGGAGAAGTACCACCCTGTACAGAGTTGATACCACGCAACAGGATGTTCAGTGGTTGTCCAGGGTTACCATTGGTACTGCTGATCTGTGCACCGGCAATCTGTCCTACCAGCTGCTGTCCTACGTCTCCTGTTGAAACCTTCACCTGGTTGGCAACATTCACCGCTTCAACAGAAACTGCCAGTTTTTTCTTACTGGTTGCAACACCCACACCAGTTACCACCACTTCGCTTAACGCTCTTGTGTCTGTAACCAATCTGATCAGCAGGTTGTTTGAATTGGCCACAACTTGTTGATTTTCATAAC
>JAQTZD010000011.1:41049-46008 GCA_028687975.1 Sediminibacterium sp. | reverse complement strand
TTTGGATTTGAGGCCATATTTCCCACATCGCTTGGTCCGTCCAATTTTATTTCACAAGGTATTATTGTTTTGCTGATTGGACTGGTATTGTCTTTTTATCCTGTTTATACTGTCTGGAAGTTGAATCCGGTAGAAGCAATGAAAAAATAATCAAGCATATGCTTTTAAAAATATCCTGGCGAAATATATGGCGTAACAAGATGCGCAGTCTTGTTATCATGCTGTCCGTTGCCATAGGATTGTTTGCCGGAATCATGGTATTAGCCATCTACAAGGGCGTAATGCACAGCAGAATTAAAACAGTTATTTACGCAGAAACAGGACACTTACAAATACACGATACGAGCTTTAAAAAAGACTATGAGCCGGTATTCATCATTAGAAATGGTTTATCGATTGTACATGAAATTCAAAAATTTCCCGAAATAAAGACCGTTGCAACCAGAACTGTTACCATGGGTATGTTGTCTACTACTACCGGTAGTTCGGGTATTCAAATCAACGGGGTTGTTCCGGAACAGGAAAATCTGGTATCTCAACTGAATCAAAAAATCAAAGAGGGAGCCGGATTTAATCCCAACAAGCACCACGAGGTATTGATTGGAAAAAAGCTGGCCAATAAAATGAAGTTGAAAACAGGTAACAAGCTTGTGCTGACCTGTACAGACAGTTCCAACAATATTGTTGCTTCTGCGTTTCGGGTGGCCGCAATTTACGAGTCGGACAATGCTCCTTTAGATGAAAAGAATGTGTATATAAGACAAACAGAACTGAATGAATTGATCGGTATAGGCAAGGAGATTCATGAAATTGTCATCCTTTTACATAAAGATGAAGACCTGAAGATGGTACAAAAAAAACTAAATAATCAATACCCCGAATACTTGATTGAAAACTGGAAAGCCATTTCTCCGGAAACCGACTTAATGGTAGGTACGGTAGACATTACTTCTTATATCATTATGGCCATCATCTTATTCGCGCTTGCATTTGGCATCATCAATACCATGTTGATGGGTATTTTAGAAAGAACAAGAGAAATTGGTATGATGATGGCTTGGGGAATGAACAGGATCAAATTGTTCATATTGGTATTACTGGAAACATTTTTCCTGACCATTACCGGTGCCCCTATTGGCCTGTTTCTTAGTTGGGCGGTTACCGGCTATTATAAAACACATGGTATCAACTGGAGCAGCAGGGGAAAGGAAATGATGAGTAGTTTTGGTTTTAATACAACCATTTATCCTGAATTTCCGGATGAAAAATTAATGACAACCCTTTTATTTGTTGTTTTAACAGCCATGTTCTCCTGTATTTATCCCGCCATGAAAGCGCTGAAACTAAAACCGGTTGATGCGCTAAGAAAATAAATAAATCCATTCTCATGAAAACAGTTATAGACGCACATAATATTTCTAAAATATACAATAAAGACAAGATTCCTGTTTATGCCATCAACAATGTGCATCTGCATATTGAACTGGGCGAGTTTACCGCTCTGGTAGGTCCTTCCGGTTCGGGCAAAACAACATTATTGAATTTAATCGGTGGGCTGGACACTCCGGATTCCGGTAAAATTGAAATCAATGGCACTAATATTACCGCACTGCGTTCAAATGAATTGATCGATTTCAGGCTAAAAAACATTGGTTTTGTTTTTCAGTCCTTTAACCTGATACCTGTTTTGACTGCACAGGAAAATGTGTCTTTTATCATGGAGTTACAGGGAATGAGCAAAACTGAAAGACAGAACAGAATCAATACACTTTTCGGTCAGATTGGCCTGGAAGATAAGTTGAACAGCAGGCCATCGCAATTATCGGGTGGCCAGCAACAACGTGTGGCAGTAGCCAGGGCTCTGGCGTCCAAACCACAATTTGTTCTGGCGGACGAACCCACAGCCAACCTGGATACGGCATCTGCCAACAAATTGATGGACATCATGGCATTGCTGAATAAAGAAGAGCAGATGACTTTTATTTTCTCTACACACGACCCCCGGGTTATAGAAAGAGCAAGAAGGGTTATTACACTTGTAGACGGAAGTATTGTTTCGGATACAGCACAGGTAAATATCCATTCAACCAATGTTCATGGCTCATGAAAATGGCGCTTACCATCTTGTTATTTCTTTACGCTTATCCCGGCTTGCTCGGGCAGGATTCAAGTGTACAGAAAAAAGTTGAGCTGAATGGTTATATCAAAGCTGTTGAAATGTATCGCTTTGATAAAATGGCCCATATGGATTTTGCCAGCCACTTGATTCACAACAGGCTTAATTTTAAATGGAAGCCAAACAAAACTGTTTCGTTATCAGCTGAATTCCGCAACCGGATTTTTTTGGGGGAACAAATCCGGATGATACCCGGTTTTGTTGAAAGCCTGCGCAACGAACAGGAGTTCTGGAATTTGCAGAAAGCCTGGGTCCAGGGAGGAGATGTGGTGTTTCATACAAATATCGAAAGACTTTATCTTGACTTTAAAAAAACACATTGGGATCTTCGGTTAGGACGGCAACGAATCAATTGGGGTATCGCCACTACCTGGAATCCGAACGATATTTTCAATGCATATAATTTTCTGGATGTAGACTATATAGAGCGCCCTGGAACGGATGCCGCCAAGCTACACCTGAACACCTCGGACAATTCTAATATAGAATTTGTTTACAGTGCGGCTGCCAATAAAAAAAGTATTGTTGCTTCCCGTTTTTCCATCAACAAATGGAACTACGATTTTCAAATCATGGCTGGTTCATACCAGGGTGTTTTTACCATCGGGGCCGGCTGGGCGGGTAATATCAAAAATGCAGGTTTCAAGGGAGAAGCTCAATATTATTCCGGCAATGCACAGGTAAAAAGCCAGCTGAATATTGCCATCGGATTGGATTATATGTTTAAAAAAGGCTGGTATGTTAATTTGGGCGGCTTGTACAACAGCAATGGAATCAATGAGGAAGTGAGCAACTGGCAGAACCTGGATTTAAAATTATCTGCCCGAAATTTGATGCCCGGAAAATGGAGCTATATCACTACTGTACAAAAAGAAATTACGCCATTGTTTACTGCAGGAGCCAGTTTTGTGTATTCTCCCAAACTCAACCTGATCATATTGATGCCAAGCATTAGCTACAATATTTCCTCCACACTGGATGCAGATTTAATTTATCAATCCTTTTATTTGAGAAGCGGAGGAACATTAAATGGTATAACAGATATTGGTTTTATTCGCTTGCGTTACAGCTTTTAATTTTTCCGTTTAAAACTGCAGAACAGGAAATTTTGTGTAGTATTAAAAGGCGTTTCGTGTTCTTCTTCGATACATTTTATTCTATCAAATTTTTCTTCGAACCGTTGCGACATAGAAGCATCGGTGTATTGTTTTATTTCGAGGCCACTGCATTTTTTAGGACCATTCTCAGAAAAAGTACCCAGGATCAGATAGCCTCCGGGCTTAATCCCTTTTTCTGCATTATTTACGTATTGTTCAATTCTTTCCGGAGTTGTAAGAAAATGAAAAGCAGCCCGGTCGTGCCAGAAATCAAATTGAATCGGTGGCACAAAGTCTACTACATCCGAAATAATCCAATGTACCTTTCCCGCATTTTCGCCCAGACGTTGTTTAGCCCTGTTTAATGCGTTTTCCGAGATGTCGAGCACATATATATTTTGATAACCACGTTCAACAAGTACATCTACCAGGTGACTGTCACCCCCGCCAATATCGATGATATGGGCATCCAAGGGAAGATCAAATAATTCAAGAAAAGCAACCGATGTTGCAGGATAAGCCTGAAACCAGCTGAATTCCGTTTCAGCTTTGGCGGAAAAAACCTTCTCCCAATGCTCCTTATCTGCTGCCGACATACTATTTGGTTTATCAGTTAAAGTTACTGCTTAGTTGATGTTACGCAAGACACAATTTAATCTCGCATAACACTGAATTACAATAATATTTATATGTAAATTTTATTTATGCATGAGTTTTTCTGAACTATATTCTTTAAAATCATCTTAAAAAACCAGTCCTGCAAAAAAAATGGGCGAGGTAAAAGAAATAAATATTAACTTTGAAATACAAAGTACTTTTAAAACTATTGAAATGGACAAAAACCAGGAACATTTAGAGACCATCCGGGATATCCGGTCGCTGATGGAACGTTCGTCCCGTTTTTTACCGCTGAGCGGTCTTTCAGGGATACTGATCGGGGTTTGGGCACTTGGGTGCATTGCTATTGCTTATGCCCTACTTGGTATTTCATTACAGGATCCTGGGTATTATCACTTGCTGATGCAAAACGGACAGCTGAGTTCTGCTAATTTCCCTTTGATACTGGTAGATTTTATACTTGTACTCATCATTTCTCTTTCTACTGGCATGTTCATGGCAATGCGAAAAGCCAAAAAAATGAAACTTCCGGTTTGGGACGCTACTGCCAGGCGGATGTTGGCCAATCTTGCCATACCACTGGTTGCGGGAGGCTTGTATTGCCTGATCCTGCTTTACCGTGGTGAGATAGCGCTGATTGCTCCTGCCACCCTCTTGTTTTACGGACTTGCTTTACTCAATGCCAGTAAGTACACCATCAATGAAATGCGTTTTCTGGGTATACTCGAAATCACAACTGGTTTGTTGGGTGCCCTTTTTGCAGACTATGGTCTTCTCTTCTGGGCCCTTGGCTTTGGATCACTCCACATCGTGTACGGAATACTGATCTACTATAAATACGAGAAGTGAAAAACTACATCGACGATATCAATAAAGCATTTGAAAGCAGGGTTCGGTTGGGCATCATGTCGATACTCATGGTAAATGATTTTACTGATTTTTCTTCCCTGAAGGAACAGCTTCAAATCACGGATGGCAATCTGGCGAGCCATTTAGCTGCACTTGAAAAACTGGAATATATTTCGGTCAGCAAACAGTTTATTGGAAAAAAACCCAATACATCCTACG
>JAQTZD010000011.1:0-40949 GCA_028687975.1 Sediminibacterium sp. | reverse complement strand
ACATGAACAGCTTGCCCTACAACGACCACAGTGACACGTTTGTGCTGGCCGCCATTCATATACCAATATTTCTATGGGCTGTCTTGGGCTATGCCTTTACCGGTGGTAATTTAAATGTGCCAAACAAAAAGGCCGAATTCCTTCACTTTAACGGCGACTTTGTGGTGATGACTGCGATCATTTTTCTGGCAGGCTTACTGTTCAGTGGAATTACTGTAGGATTATTTGAAATGATTGGAATAAACATCAAAGCTCTTTATGTGGAAAAGATTGCTGCATGGGGACTCACTGCCATTCCGATATTGGCCACTTATTTGGTGCAAACCAATCCGCAACTGGTGAATAAAATCTCTCCATTAATTGCGCGCATCTTTACCCCATTGGTTTTGATTACACTCATTTCGTTTTTATCTACTGTATTATTTACCGGAAAAAGCCTGTACAACGATAGAAATTTTTTATTGGTATTCAACGGGCTATTGATTGGGGTAGTGGCCATCATTGTTTTTTCTATATCAGAAACTTCAAAAAACACACAAAAGTCCTTCAGCGTATATTTATTGTTTGCATTATCTGCATTAACAATTATAGCTGATGCGCTGGCACTTTCCGCCATATTATTCCGCATTTTCGAATATGGGATCAGTCCGAACAGGCTGGCCGTTTTAGGAGGAAACCTGCTCATTTTCATCAACCTGGTTTTTGTAACGCAGAAATTATTTCTGGCAATCAGGGGTAAGAATGAACTTCACAAAATTGAAAACATCATTGCACTGCTTATTCCTACCTATGGAATTTGGGCTGCCCTGATTGGCTTTGTTTTTCCTTTGCTGTTTCAGTTTAAGTAAGTGGATTTTCCAGTACCAATATCCTGATTTCGACCGGCAGTCCGCGTTCTGGCATCATCTCCAAAACAGAATGCCTGATATAAGGTTCCAGGGCACTTACAAACGGGCTGGCAGTGATACGCTGGGGTGTGGAGAGCAGAATGGTGCTGCCCTGATCCAGTATTTTCCGTATTAGCGTCTGCACTGAGTTAAACTGATCTGGAGCATAGTTAATATCACTCAATAAAATGGTATCTGCTTTAATTTGGTCCGGGAAGTGGTTCCAGTCTATCTGCATTGCCTGCACCTGTTTGAGACCCAAGTATTCGATATTTTTTTGTGCAAGTAAAATGGCTTCCGGATCATAATCACTGATAAGAACACCAGAAGCAAGTGGAGCAGCAACAAAGGAAGGTAATCCAATACCAGCGCCCAATTCCAGTACCTGTTTGTTGATGATCCAACCCGGATTGCTTTTGATAAAAGAAACCATTGCCCTTGCAGATGGCCAGATCCTGGCCCAAAAAGGAATTTTCGTAGAAGGGTCCCGGGCAAGTAGTTGCTCATAAACCGGTTTTACGCGCTCAGGATCCGGCACATATATGTTCAGTCCCTCCTCTGTTTCTGTTAACTGATGCGGATAAAGCATAATGCAATTTATGGTTCTGCAAGATATTGTTTCCGTACAGTACTTATTACAACAATACCCATTATTTGCATTTCCTTCACCGTTCCGGATTGGTCTGCTGGTGCCAAATTCTTATTAACTTCATGTTATAAAAATGCACCATGAAACAGTTTTCTACTGCCTTGTATAAATATCTCTTTGTAATCCTGTTGGTAACAGGTTTTTGTTTGCCATCAACGGCACAAAACAAAAACTTCGCATGGACGCCGGAGGAGCAACTGGAATTGTTTGGTTACTGTAACAAACCTGCCTTAATAAGTACCCTGGGTATATCTGCTGAAACAGCCGATCAAATCGGAAACATCCAATACTGGGCTACATTACAAAAGCTAAAAATTGAGGCGGGCGCCAACGATACTTTTGCCACAGCAGGTGAGGTAAATGAGGAAGTGATTAAGAAATATAAAAAGCTGTCCATTACCGGAAGCAGGCTGGAATCGGTCAACAATCTGCTCAATATAACCGGGTGCCCCTTAATAACACTCAGCTTCAATCGCGCTTACGATTCATTGAGCAAAGCACAAATGATGCAGGCTTATAAAAGCAAATACCGGAAAATGCTGATCGATCAGCTGGGGATCAATGGCCGGCAGGCCGATATGCTGATTGATGCCGAAGCCTGGAAGCAGAAAGAAGCGCTTGCCATAGCCACCATACCCGAAAATGATTTTAACAGGATCAGAAAAACGGTAGGGTTGCACCAGGAACTAGACAAAAAATACAAGATGATCGACCTTACCGACCAACAAAAAGAAGCTGCTAAAAACTTCTTTCTTGAGCATCGGCTATAACCAAGCCAGTGGTTTTATTTTGCCACGAAGCTTTCGTACAGGATGTTTACGGTATTCCGGATCACAGCATTAAATCCTTCTGTATAACGCGGATCGCATCCGTTCGTGATCACCACGAAACCAAATTTTTCTTTGGGTTCAAAAAACATAGCGCTGTATAACCCGTAAGCAGAGCCGGTATGTCCTTTCATGGTTTTGCCAGGAATCAGTTTTTGTGATGTCATGATGGCCAGCCCATATCCTTCCTCGGAAGAAAGGGGTGTTTGCATTTCTCCTGCGCTTTTCTTTGCAATAATACGCTTCCTTTTATAACGGCCCTTTTTACTGTGCATGATCATATACCTGGCAAGGTCTCCGGCAGAGATTTTCATACCACCTGTTGGAGAAAAAATAGGGGTTGTATAACCCATTGTATAATTGGCTATCTCCTGACTTCGGGGAGCATATGCCCCGGGAGATGCTTCGAATCTTGCTGAATCTCCATTGTATTCATAAATCGTAGCAAAGCGCGACTGGTCGAGCGAATCCACACAATAGCCTCCATACAAACCAAGCGGATCAAGCACATGGTGCTTTACATACTGATCAAAACGTTCTCCTGAAATTTTCTCAATAATGGTTCCCACCATATTATAGTTCAGGTTACAATACATATATCCCTTTCCTGGTTCATAATCATTGAAACATTTTGCCCAGTTGCTGTTTTTTCCCGGATTGATGGCGTCCAGTGTAAAATAACCCTGACTATCGTTGATCGAAGAACGATGAGAAAGAACCATCCGAAGTGTAATCACCGTTTCAGGGAACTTTGGATTCCGGACAGAAAATCCCACCAGCTTGCTGATGTCATCCTCCAAACTGAGCTTCCCGGCTTCTGCCAGTTGCATGATGGATGTTGCTGAAAAGGACTTGGAAATAGAAGCAATCCGGAACAGGCAATCGTTGGTAAGCGGGGTATTGTTTTCGAGGTTTTTCTTTCCGAAGGCATTGGTATAAATAACCTGATTGTTTTTTACCACAGCTACTGCCAACCCCACAACCTTGGTTTGTTCCATCATTGCCCGTATACCGGCTTCCGCTTTATCCGGCTGACTGTACGCATTAAAGGAAATCAGGAACTGAAATGCCAGACAGAAAAACAAGTTTTGCTTCATAACAATTGATTGAGGATTGATCAGGATTTAAATCTTCTTGAACTTACGAAATAAAGTGCAAACCCGCTTATTACCGTAATCAGCCCGAATATGGAAAATCCCTTTAACAGGATATTGCCAAAATGATCCCTCCCGGAATAATCCATAGTATGCATCATCCAAAGGAAATCGAATACCCGCCATTGATCATTTCTGAATTTTTGTATCGTACCCAGTTCCGTTGCCACATAAACCACAGTGTTGGCTGAATTACCAAAACGAATAGCATAGGCTGGAAGTGGCTGTCCGCGATATTCATGGTGCTGATTGGTGGCAGTAAGCAACCGAACCTCTTTTACATCAGCTGATCCGTTGAAATGTGATTGAGCTACCCGAATAGCTTCCTCTTTGTTGAGCGGTCCCCTGAGCTCACCGGTTATTGCATTAGCCAGGTGATTCATGGTGGTACGTTCATGGGTATGTTTCTTGGAATCGTGTATACTGCTGACACACCGGATCTGATAAAAGGGGCTTCCGGAAATTTCGATCAGCTGGATGGATACCAGGGAGTCGATCCTATGTACTTTCCGGATGGTGCCCAATACCCGTGTGGGTGAAACCATTTCCAGGCTGGAAGACAATAACGGAGTGGATTTTTTATCAAAATCTCCATGAACTTCATCCATATTACTCCAACTGAAATAAAGTCCGCCGATGGTCCATAGAAAAAACTGAATGCCTAGTAACAAGCCCAGATAGCGGTGCGCTTTTCGGATATAGTAGTGGTTGCTCTTTGCCATAGCTGTACCAATATAAGCCATTCTTTCCACAGCTGTGCCCTCCGGTAACTTGTAAAGAGGTGATTGAGTCGGTCGGGTTGGATTGAATTTACTCAGCGTTCTTTAATCCAGATATGTATATCCTTCGGAGCAAATTCTGTTCCGCCAAAAAAGGGAAATAATTTATACCCGCTGATGGTTGCAGATCCACAACTGCGGGGGACCGTGTCTTTCTTGTTATCAATGGTAAACTCGTATCCATTCGGAACCAACCTGATTCCTGCAGTATATATTTTGCCTAATTCCACCGTCTGCAACTCCTTAAAAGACCGGATAGAATCATTGTAGTAATACGCATAGATTCGCATGGCATTGTTCAGCCATGCCCAGCCGAATCTGGCAGAGTTGATATGGTGGGGCGCAATGGTATACTGGGTTGTAAAAGAAACACAATCGGCAAATCCGTATAACTTGTTTACATCGGCCTGATTGGCCGGATCGGTTGTCTGATAAATTCCGCTGCTGTCGAATCTGAATTTAATCCGCATTTCAGTGATACCGTTCAATGGAATAATCTTTGTAGAATCGGTTGAATAACTGCCTCCTCTTGGTATAAAATAGTTCACAAATCCAGGCTCCTGAAAAATTTCATAACTCTTTTCCTTGCTGCAATACAATAAGGAGCTTGTAAGGCAAACCAGGATGGCCACCCTGAACCACGCAGAATATGTAAAGAAGGGCTTGGGCATATGCTGATCGTTATAGCAGCTCTACCATTGTTTGATGCTGTAAAGTTACCCGATCTACGCATGGATGATGCACGATACAAATTATATTTGCTGAACCACCAAGATATATATAGATAATGAATAATATAGTAATCAGGAAGGCTGAAACGCAGGACCTGAAGCAACTTCAGGAAATCAGCACCGAAACCTTTGTTCAAACTTTCGCAGAAGTGAATACAAAGGAAGATATGGATAAATACCTCGCCGAGCGTTTATCCGTAACGCAACTGTTCGCAGAACTGAATGATCCCGGATCCGATTTTTATTTTGCCCTGCTCAATGACCAGGTTATTGGATATTTGAAAACAAATACCGGAGCTGCTCAAACTGAACTAAAAGAAACAGATGGATTGGAAGTGGAAAGAATCTACGTGTTGAAAGAGTTCAAGGGAAAAAACATCGGCCCCGTTTTATTAGATAAAGCAATAGAAATTGCTCATGATCAAAAAGCAGCTTATATATGGCTGGGGGTTTGGGAAGAGAACTACAGAGCCATCCGTTTTTATGAAAAAAATGGATTCAGTGTTTTTGACAAACATATTTTCAAGCTGGGCAATGATGAACAAACCGATCTGATGATGAAACGTGTACTCCTGTAAAACAAAAGCCTACTTACCGCAAAACAGCTCTCGGCAAGAGGTAGATTCCTGCAATGCGCAGATTGTGGAGAACGGGTCGCGATCAGCGGCCGTTGCAAACTTTATCTGGAGGGATCGATTTTCATTTAAGCTAACTGCTCACAGCCGGTCTTAACAGTGCTTTTACACAAAGGATAAAATTGCGTTAACAAGGACAAAGCGTGCAGCAAAGCAAATCATGGGCTTGTCAATGCAAAAAACCTGAAAGATGAAAAAAGCAACTCTTTTACTTTTTACTGTCCTGCTATTTGCGTTAAAATCAACCGCTCAATTTGAAACAGGCCAGCGGATTTTTTCCGGTGGAATCAACTTCAATAACAATAACAATCAAACTGATCTGAACAACAGTACCAGTAAAAACGCTCAAACCAGTTTTAATCTGGATGCCTCCATAGGAAAATTCATCCGCCCCAATGTGGTTCGGGGATTCAGCATTAATTACGGACACAATTATCAAAAATCAGACCCTTCTTCTTATAAACAGCATTACAACAGTGTTGGGCTGGGCCTGTTTTCAACGCAGTACAGATCCTTCGGAAAAAATTTCTTTGGGTTTATTCGCTTCAACCTTACTGGAAATTATCAATTCGGTACTACGGTACAGTCTGGGGTTGATCAAAAAATCTGGGGGTATGGATTTTCTGCAGGTCTGACTCCGGGTGTCTCTTACAAACTCAATAAAAGGGTTCTTTTAAATGGAACACTGAACAATATTGCTTTATTGAGTTTTAATCACCAAAAAACCACTTATTCCAATTCCAGTGAGGCAACCAGAACCAATCAAACAGGCCTTTACTCCAGCCTTTCTACTGGTTCCCTGGGGGCCATCGGTATAGGATTCAGCCTATTACTGGGCAAATAATTTTATTTAACGGCTTTAATAGGAACCAGTTTAATTATTCCGATTTTATCAAAAAGCCGGATGATGGGATAAACGGGATCCAACTCCCACCATTTTGCTGCGAAATTCGGGCGGGCGCCGGCATGGTGGTGATTGTTCTGAAATAATTCTCCGAGCATCAGAAAATCGAATATCAGGGTATTCTTGGAATGATCTTTTTCATTAAAATTTCTGTATCCATACTTATGCCCTGCCCAGTTTACAACAGCTCCCTGGATGGGTCCAATGAGAAAATGGATCGGCAGTAAGAGATACATCCACCATTCTGTTGCAAAAAACACATAAAACAACACATAACCTGCAGCAAATGCTAAGCGGGTAAGCCAGCTGTCTGCTATTTTGTCTATTGTGGGATATACAGGGAAATTTTTATCGAATTTTGGTTCTATTTCAAGGGTACCTTTTAACACGCCATGGTATACTTTTTTCGTATGCCACATCATGGAAAAGACCTCCCTGAAAAAATGAGGTGTGTGCGGATCTTTTTCTGTATCACTATAAGCATGGTGCATACGGTGCAGAATGGCATATGCCCGGGCATTCAGATAAGAAGTGCCCTGTGTAATCCACGAATAGATGTACCAGAATTTTTCCCAGAATGGATTCATGGTAAACATTTTATGGGCGGAGTAACGATGGAGGTAAAAAGTTTGTGCAAATAAGGAAAGGTACCAGTGCAGCAAGAGAAATACAAAAACAATCATTTATTCAGCAATATTTGGGGTTATTTCGGCCGCAAATATGAGATTAAATTTTGGTTAAAAATCGAGATAGCTACGCTCTTTTTTTAAAAACAGCGAAGTAAACATCTGCCCTTATCTGAAACCCCAACTTTTGGTAAACACGAATGGCAGCTGCATTGTCTGTTCGCACATGCAGAAAAGGAACAGACCCATCACGGAAAATTCCTTCTGCCACTTTTGAAGTAAGATAAGATGCATATCCATTGCCAAGGAATTCAGGATGTGTACATATTGCACTGACTTCGGTATATCCATTGGTTTTTAGCCGCTCTCCTGCCATTGAAATCAGCCGGTTGTTTTGAAACAATCCTATATAGTTGCCGAATGTAATGGTTTTACTGTAGAATGGGCCTGGCCTGGTTAATTCGGTGAGTTCGAGCATTTGCGGAACATCTGCATCACTCAAACTACGAACAGTAAGCTCCCTTTCATCAACCGGGTTTAATGCAGAACAGTACATCTGGTAAAGGGGAATGGAAAAAATCAATTCTGTTTCTTCGGGCAATTGCACTTCTTTTGCAATCATTACAGAAAATGATCTGTTGTCGGGTATTTGCAGAAGCAGTTCCTGACGGTCTGCTTCGTCCCAGTTTTTCATTCCGATAAAGGGAGAAACATTTTCCGGGAAAAACTTTACCCATGCTGTTCCCTGATTGAAATGTTGCTGTTTAGTGCCGAGTGCTTCCCAAACCGGATTATCTATTGAACGAATCATGCTATTTATCTTTTGGTCCAATCCCATAAAACAATATCCCAGCCTATTCCTCCATAATGCAAGGTATCAATTACTTCAAACCCTGTTTTGAGGTGGGCTTTCAGGGAACGTCGGTTGGCCTGGGCCACATCCGTTATACAAAAATCGAACTGATCACTCAAAGCGGCTTTAAATTGACCATACAACTGCTGTACAAGGCCCTGCCCCCGATATGCTTTCGCTACGCAAAGCTGACCTACCACCACATAACGAGACACTTTCAGCGGCTGATGATTGTAGCTAAGTGTGTCAATCGTATTAAACAAATCGGCCAATAAATCGTGCTGATAACGGTTCTCCTGGGTCGTGACCAAGGCATAGCCTACCACTTCCTCCCCATCCTTCGCTACAATGGAGGGGCAGGACAGGTGCATCTGCTCCAGAAATGCTGCAGAATAGGTTGCACTCAAAAAACCCTGACTGGCAGCCTCCTCTTCTGAAATCAATGTTTTCAGATTAGCGGCCTGCAATTCCTTAATGCCATTCAGTTCAGAAACATCAGTAACGCGTTTAATAATCACTGCACTCATAAGAGCCAAAGATAAACCCTGTAGCGCAGTTTATACTATAGCTTTTCAAATCTGGCCTGAAAGAAACGCAGGTACTTGGGTTCGTACACCATTTTCATTCCTTTAATTGAATCCCTGCGCTCATACACCCTTGCCGCTGATTCTGCTATTACATCCATATGCGCCTGCGTATATACCCTACGCGGAATGGTGAACCGGACCAGTTCCAGTTTTGGATAATAATTGTCTCCATTGGCCTTTCTGCCGGCAGACACTACACCACGTTCCATTGTCCGCACACCCGAATCGAGGTACATTTCTGCTGCCAGGGTTTGTGCCGGGAACTGATCCTGCGGAATATGAGGGAGAAATTTTTTGGCATCTACAAAAATGCCGTGCCCACCAATGGGTTGTACAATCGGTACACCGTATTGCATCATTTTTTCACCTAAATAAATCACCTGCCCGATTCTGGCCTTGATGTGTTCATCAGCAACGCTTTCTTTTATACCAATTGCCATGGCCTCCATATCCCTTCCGGCCAGTCCGCCATAAGTATGCAACCCTTCATACACCACCACCATATTTCTGGCTTCTTCGTATACATCATAATCATTCACTGCCAGAAATCCACCAATGTTTACCAATGCATCTTTCTTTGCACTCATGGTAGCGCCATCTGTAAGGGAACAGATTTCCTTTACAATGGATTTAATAGACCTGTCGGCATAGCCCTTTTCTTTTTGCTGAATGAAATATGCATTCTCCGCCACACGGGTCATATCGTGTATGATTTTGATATGGTGTTTTTTGGTGAGTGCCCTCAATTCCTTCAGGTTCTTCATGCTGATGGGCTGACCGCCAGCCATGTTCACGCTCGTAGCCATGCTTACATAGGGAATCTTCGGTGCACCGTATTTTTTGATTAAGCTTTTCAGCTTATTCAGATCAACATTTCCTTTAAAAGGGAAATTGCTTTCCGAATCATGTGCTTCGTCAATGATCACATCCTCAAACTTGCCCCCCGCCAGTTCCTGATGAAGCCTTGTGGTAGTGAAATACATATTGCCGGGAATAATATCCCCTTTTTTGATCAGAATCTTCGACAGAATATTTTCTGCTCCTCTTCCCTGGTGCGTAGGAATTAAATACTTATAGCCATAAACTTCTTTTACCACATCTTCCAGATGATAAAAGTTTCTGCTCCCGGCATATGCTTCATCTCCCATCATCATACCCGCCCATTGACGGTCGCTCATAGCAGAGGTTCCACTATCTGTCAGGAGGTCTATATACACATCTTCCGATTTCAACAGAAAGGTATTGTAACCTGCTTCCTTCAGGGCTTTCTTACGTTGTGCAACTGTTGTCATTTTTAACAGCTCCACCATTTTTATTTTGTAGGGCTCTGCCCAGCTTTGTTTAATCTTTTTCATTTTACTGTTTTGATTTTATGATTTAACAGGGGTTAGTTTTGCGGTAAAATGCCGGAGCATCGGCGCCTCTTCCACAATGGTCAGACCTTTGATTTTTTCTCTTTCCTGAAACACTTCAATAATGACTTCTGCTACATAATCAATATGACTTTGTGTATATACCCTTCTGGGAATAGCCAAACGGACCAACTCCTGTTGAGCAGGAATCAACTGCCGGTGTTCATCGTATTTACCAAACATCAATGAGCCAATTTCAACACCCCGTATGCCACCATGCAGGTACAAGGCACCTACCAGTGCCTGTCCGGGATACTGGTGTACCGGAATATGCGCAAGAAACTTTTTGGCGTCCAGGTAAATGGCGTGTCCTCCTGCGGGCTGCATTACAGGCACACCGGCAGCTATCAGTTGATTGGTCAGGTATTCCACACTGCGAATCCTGTATTGCAGATAATGTTCATCCATCACCTCCCGTAACCCGATCGCAATGGCTTCCAGGTCTCTTCCTGCAAGGCCACCGTAGGTGGGAAACCCTTCGGTCAAGATCAGCATATTACGACACTGTTGTGCCAGCTGTTCGCTGTGCATGGCAATAAATCCACCGATATTGGCAAATGCATCTTTTTTTGCACTCATAGTACACCCATCTGCATAAGAAAACAATTCCCGCACAATTTCAGGGATGCTTTTTTCTGAATACCCGGTTTCGCGCTGCTTTATAAAATAAGCATTCTCTGCAAACCGGCAGGCGTCTATAAACAGCGGTATTCCATAGGAACTGCATACTGCTTTTGCCTCACGGATATTCTGCATACTTACCGGCTGGCCGCCACCGGAATTATTGGTAATGGTTATCATGCAAAGGGGAATATTTTCGGCTCCTTTCTCCGCAATAAAGTTTTTCAACGCATCAATATCCATATTGCCTTTGAAGGCTGCGGGGATTGTGGGATACTTTCCTTCCTCACAAATCAGGTCTACTCCCGTTGCTCCGGAAAATTCTATATTGGCTCTTGTGGTATCGAACAATGTATTGCTCACAATGTATTTCCCTTTTCCGCCAACAATGCTGAAAAGGATTTTTTCCGAAGCCCTTCCCTGATGGGTAGGAATAACAACCGGCATACCGGTGATCTCCTGAATGGTAGATTCAAAGTGAAAAAAACTGGTACTTCCGGCATAGGATTCATCCCCCTGCATAATGCCAGCCCATTGATTGCTGCTCATAGCGCTTGTTCCACTGTCGGTAAGCAAATCTATCAGCACTTCATTGGCATGTATGAGAAAGGGATTATAATGTGCGTCTTTGAGAATAACGGCTCTTTGTTCTTTTGTAGTAAAATAAATCGGTTCCACCGATTTGATCCTAAACGGTTCAATAATGGTTTTCATTAATTTTTATTTGACGGTATAACGGATTCATCATGCTGAATGAATCAAAGCATGATGTACACACATTGCTTCATGAATATGAATTCACAAACGACATAAAAAAAAGTGGGGGATGCAACTCCTAAAGGGAATTTCAGGAAGGTCGGCTAATGATATTTTTCCAGAGCTGCATAGTATAAAGTTCTGCATTTTTATGGATAATAGTACAGAATTGGTCTTATTTTTTCCTGCTTTTGACTAACTTGAAAACAGAATCAGGAACCCGTTTATGAAGCATTTATTCTGGCTGACCACCTTTTTGTTCTTTCATCAGATTTCCATGGCACAATACCTTCCGCTATACAGTCAAATTCCCAACCATACTGCAACAGCCAACGATGAATCAGCTGTGTACAACGATGCAGGTATTTTAATTATCAGCAAGGTTAGCCAGCCTGCATACCACTTTTACCGCGTAAAGGAGGATACTGTTCAGCGTCCATGTGTGATCATTTGTCCGGGGGGCGGATATTCGGTACTGGCCGCTGGTCATGAAGGCTCAGATGTTGCCTTATTCCTGAATTCTATTGGAATCAATGCACTGGTGCTTAAATACAGAATCCCCAACAAGAACAACCAACCGGATCCATCTCTTGCTCCATTACAGGACCTTCAACAGGCCATGTACCTTGCCAGGCACAATGCTGCCGCCTGGGGAATTCTTTCTGATAAAATCGGGGTACTGGGTTTTTCTGCAGGCGGTCATCTGGCAGCCAGCCTGTCTTCGCATTATATGGATCTGAAAATAGACAACCCGAATCGCATCTCATTAAGACCCGACTTTCAGATCCTGTTATACCCGGTAATCAGCTTTCAGGCATTTGGTCACAAAGGATCCGCGGATAACCTGGTCGGTGCAGGCGCTACTGCCGAACAACTCCGTTATTTCAGTAATGAGCATTGGGTAAACAGCCAAACGCCTCCTGCTTTTATTATTCATGCAAAAGACGACTCTACCGTGCCTGTAAAAAATGCCTTAGTTTATCATCAGGCACTGCAACAAAACGGGGTTTCATCCTTTTTACACCTTTTCGAAAAAGGAGGTCATGGTTTTGGAATGACCAACAAACAAAGTGAAGAGCAGTGGCCGGATTTATTGAAACAATGGATGCTAAACATCCGCCTCATTGAAAGATAGGGTCAAAGCCGGGATACTCACATTTACCTTTCGATAGGTTACTCCTGCTTTATCTAACATCATCCTTGATGCTTTTGCAGCATCTGTGCCTTCGTATTTATCCGAGAGATAAATTACTTCGGTGATGCCCGACTGAATAATTGCCTTTGTGCATTCATTACAAGGAAACAATGCGGTGTAAATTTTACAATTGCGCAAATCCATTCCTATATTATTCAAAATGGCGTTCAGCTCTGCATGGCAAACAAAGGGATACTTTGTTTCAAGGAATTCTCCCGTTTTGGCCCAGGGGAACTCATCGTCATGACAACCAATAGGCAAGCCATTGTAACCGGCACCTACAATCCGGTTCTTATCGTTTACAATGCAAGCGCCTACCTGTGTATTTGGATCCTTGCTGCGATGCCCCGATAAAAGAGCAATGCCCATAAAATATTCATCCCAGGAAATATACCCTTCTCTTTTTTTCAAAACAGGTTGTTTTAAACACCAAATTAAGGAACTCTGCTAACAAATCCTTGGCAGTTGTTCTCCGGTTAAATAGTTCACCATGCGCTTTCCGCCCACACGGCTCTTCATCATAACCTTACCGGCATGATCACTTGTAACTTCTCCAATAATGGCCGCATTGGCGCCATTGTTGTCTTTGCGCAGCATGCTCAGAAAATTATCTGCGATATCCTTGTTCACGATCGCAATAAACAAGCCTTCATTGGCAACATACAGCGGATCAAGACCCAGCATTTCACAAGCCCCGTCTACCTGTTCTTCAATGGGGAGCAACTTTTGATCCAGATAAAATCCCAGCTGGGTGAGTTCAGCTATTTCATTCAAAACAGATGCCACGCCACCTCTTGTAGGATCCCGGAGAAAATGAATATCTGTTCCAAAAACCTCTACCAACGATTGTACAGTGTGGTTCAGGTTGGCTGTATCGCTTACAATATTGGTTTCGAACTCCAATCCCTGACGTAAACTCATAATAGCCATTCCGTGTGTTGCAATGTTACCGCTTACAATTATCACATCGCCATCCTGTATGTTCTTATGATGAATATTGGCCTTGGGGTTGACCAGCCCTACACCGGATGTGTTGATATAAATCTGATCTCCCTTTCCCTTTTCCACCACTTTGGTATCGCCCGTTACAATCTGAACGCCTGCATTGTCTGCAGCATTTTTAATGCTAACCAGAATTTCCCAGAATGACGTCATAGGAAACCCTTCTTCAATGATAAACGCAAGAGAGAGATATTGTGGTTTTGCTCCGCACATAGACAGGTCATTGACCGTACCATTCACTGCCACATCACCAATATTACCCCCAGGGAAAAAAATAGGAGAAATAACATAGCTGTCGGAACTAAAAGCCGTTTTACCATTCATTTCAAAAATGGCCCCGTCGTGCTGTTGGTCTAAGAGGTCATTCTTAAAAATATCGAAGACCCCGCTTTTCAAAAGACGGTGTGTAAGTAACCCCCCACTACCGTGCCCCAGCGTAATTACATCAAAATCGAATTTTGGCATCGGGCACTGTAACTGCATTTTAATTTTGTTGGTCATACATGTTTTTTAAAAGAAAAAACTCAGACTGATCTTTGCAGCCAATTTTGTTCCCGGCGTAAAATGAATCTCCTCTACAGGAACAATTTCATTTTTTAATCGGGTAAGCGTAGCAAACTGCGTTTCTTTCCATTTTACATTGAACATATTTTGGATGGTTAATCCAATCTCATATTTTGCCTGCGTATAGTTCAATACCAAATCATTCACAAAGTATCCTTTAGCGATGATTGAATAATCTTCATTAGCAGGTCTGTTTCCAAGCCATCTGTACCGGATACTACCATTGATTCCGGTTTTATTTTTATACATAATACCACCTGTGCTGCTCCAAACCGGAGCCAGCGGTATATAGTTATTCCCCTTTACCTCATCTACCATTCTTCCGTGCGCATAATTGAGGTCCACATCTACATAAACCGACTTAACAGGTTCGTACCGGATAGAAAAATCGAATCCTGTTCTTTGCGTTCTTCCGGACGGTTCAACATAGGCCCCGTCTCCACTATATACAAATTCCTGATTTAACCAAAGGTACCACATAGCGCCGTGTAACAAGACGTTTTTGGCTGGTTTGAGTATTACACCTAAATCTGCAGAATAAGCTGCAGGCATTACCTCTCTTCCTTTTTCAAGAACAGCAACCCTGGTGTCGTTTGAATGAAATCCTTTTCCAAGATTCAGGTAAATCCTGGTGTTTTTATTGCTTTGATAATGAAAACTCAGCTTAGGACTGAGTATGCCGGCATTTGCTCTGAAAGAACTGTCTGAACGGAGGTGATCTTTATAATTGTTAAGCAACTGATCATACCGTAGCCCCAAATTGATGCTGAATTTGTCTGAAAACCGAATGGTTTCACTTTGATAAGCATACAAATTGGTTTCTGCAACATCCCCATATGCTTTTCTGTTTAACAGAATATTTCGATCAACAGTATGGGAAAGTTCCAGGTCATTGATCTGATCATGCCTTAAGCCAATTCCGGATACCGAACTGAGTTGAACGGCACCCAATTGCGTATTGAAATGATAACTTCCGTTGTAGCCCATTAGATTCCTGTTCTCACTTTGCCTGATCTGATCACCATTAACAGGGTCATCCAAATAAAACGTAAAATTAGAATGCAGGTTAAACCGATAACGTGAATACCAAAGCTGATTTTTAAAATAATTTCCGTTTTTAAGGGTAGTGATGAACTGTGCATTCAGGTTTTGTCTTTGTGTATTACCTCCCTCGGAATTGTCAATGGCCCCGTAAAAACCAATGGAGCCATCCGCAACTGCACGATCCGGAATTTGTCCTGAGGCATCCCACTTGCTGCTAAAAGAGGATGCGCTAAATGTGAGGTATGTTTTTCCTGAAATTTTCCCATTATACTTCAAAAAGAAATTAAACCGGTTAAAGTGCTGGGGAGATTCAAAAAATCCATTCGAATAAGCCATTTCACCGGCCACATAGAGCGATTGTTGTTTTTCTTTAGCTCTCTCATTTAACAGATTAAACATAGCCAGCGCCCGGTAGGTATCAAACATACCCCCCTCCAGCTTAATCGTATTATTACCCAGACCATTTCGGGTTCGGATGTCTACAAAACCAGAAGTGGTAAAATTGCCTTTGGATGCGTCATAGGGCCCTTTTTGAAAATCCACCTGTTCAATCGTTTCCGGTATCACAAAGTGCATATCTGCGTAACCCTGCCCATGTGCCTGAGAAACCATGTTTACCGGTATTCCATCTGCAGTTATATTGATATCCGTTCCATGATCACAGTCAAATCCACGGATAAAGATTTGCTCTGCTTTACCGCCGCCCTGATGCTGACCAATAAATAATCCGGGTACCATTCTTAAAATTTCCTGAGAATTGTTAACACCCCGCATCCTGATATCTGTTTTGCTGATGGTCTTATATTCCTCTCCTGCCTGTGATCTGACTGTTACCTGCTTCAATTGCGTTGATCCGGGCTTCATGGCAACGGGAACCGATGAAACAATATTTCCGACCTCCATCATTATATCCTGGTATCCAATGGAGCTAAAATAAATATGCGTAGTTTGATTGGTAGGCAAACAAATAAACTGACCCCTGATATCTGTTACAACAGACCTGTTATCCGGTAAAAGTGTAACCACAACCCCTTCCAGTGAAAGATTGGTACTTGCATCAACTACAGTACCCTTTATAGGCTGCTGAGCCATTGTCAAAATAGAGCTTACCGCCAGTAAAGCTGTTAAAAAAAATTTCATGATGTTTTTTGTTGTTCACTATTGTTCCTCACCTGCATAATGATAGTATGCAGCACAGGCTCCTTCACTGCTTACCATGGGTGCACCCAACGGATGCTCCGGTTTACATTTGGTGCCAAAATTCGGGCATTGTTTGGGCTTTTTCAATCCTTTCATAATGTCTCCACTGATGCATTCCTTGTTTTCTTCGGCTAGAGGAAGATCAATGTTAAATTTAATTCTTGCATTGTAGTTTTTATATCTGTCATTAACCTCATATCCGCTTTGGGGAATATTGCCAATCCCCCTCCATACCCGGTCGCTTACAGCAAAAACTTTCTGGATGGTGTCCTGTGCCAGGCGATTGCCTTCGCGCTGAACACTTCGTGCATATTGGTTCTCTACCTTGTATTCTCCTTTTTCCAATTGTTGCACTGCCATCAGGATACCCTGTAAAAGGTCTACAGGTTCAAATCCGGTTACTACAATCGGACATGCATATTTCTCGGCTACCGGGTGATATTCATCAATACCCATAATGGTACATACATGTCCTGCAGCCAAAAATGCATCGATCAGGTTTTCTTCATCACTTAAGATTGCTTCCATGGCAGGAGGCACCAGTACATGAGAAGCCAATATGCTGTAATTGTCCAGCTCCAACTGATCTGCATGCACCACACTCAATGCATTGGCAGGAGCAGTGGTTTCAAAACCAACCGCAAAGAAGACCACCTGTTTGTCCGGATTTTGTTTGGCCAGCTGAACGGCTTCCAACGGAGAATAAAGAATTCGTACATCAGCACCTTCGGCTTTAGTCTCCAGCAGGCTTTTTTTGCTACCGGGAACCCGCAGCATGTCTCCAAAAGAACATAGAATGGTGTTGGGTTGCTCTGCCAGGTAAATGGCTTCATCTATTACACTAACACTAGTTACACAAACAGGGCAGCCCGGTCCGTGAACCATGGTAATTTTATCCGGCAGCATATCCAGGATACCATTCTTTACCAGGCTATGGGTTTGCCCTCCGCAGATTTCCATCAATGTCCAGGGCTTCGTAGTGATCCTGTGTATTTCTTTAATGAATTCTTCCACTAATTCGGGGTCACGATATTCGGTCAGGTATTTCATACAATACAGAATTAGTTTTAGTAATTATTTTCCGTCGGATGGTGTTTCCAGCTCTTCCACTTCTCCCATGTCTTTGAGATAATTGAATACTTTCTTCGCCTCTTCTTCGTCTACCTTTCCTATGGCAACTCCCACATGTACAAGCACATAATCACCCACCTGTACCTCGGGAACCATACAGAGGTTCACCTCTTTTTGTATACCGCCAAAAGACACTTTCCCGGTTCTGAAGGTATCATCAAGGGCGTTAATCGTTAATATTTTTCCGGGTATAGCTAAACACATAAAAGTGGTATTTACATTTTCTGAAAATCAGACGCTGAATTCAATGCAGCGGAATCAGCTGTCTGCTCTGAAGATATTTCATGAAAAGCCAGTTGTCCAAATCCGATATTCTCATCATTCGGACTCAATTGCTGATGAAAATATACATCGAATTTTCCGGATAATTCCTGTTCTGTTAAATCGGTAAGCAGGGCATTCTGAAAAACACCTCCACTGAAAGCGACCCTTTGAACGCCGTGTGTTGTACAAAGTTGTACAGCCAGAGCGGCAAGAGAATGAAAAACCTTCCAGGCTATTTCTGCAACAGGCATTCCTGCAGCTATATCTGCTAAAAATTGTTCCAGAAAAAGGTCCCAGATCAGCACACCCTGCTCTTCAACCAATGGATAGGTTTCCCTTGATTTTACAACTGCATTGCCGGCTGCAGCTTCCAGTAACATGGCTGCTTCACCTTCGTAACTATGGTGTGTGCCAATGCCCAGCATACAGGCCAGGCCATCCAGAAATCTTCCCATAGAACTGGTTTGGTGCGGTTGTGTTTGTAGCATCAGTTTTTGAAAATAAGTCCATTCCGTTTCCGTGAAATACTGCCGGATGATGTGCATTTTATCCGGAACCCTGCTCAACAGGCTCAATGCAGACAGCCTCGGCTCCTTACTCATTTTATCGCCCACCAGCTGAGGAAAAAAATTCAGGTGTGCAATTCTTTTCATCTCATGCCCCTGATATAGAAAACATTCACTACCCCAGATTTGCCGGTCATCTCCAAATCCTGTTCCATCCCAGATGATGCCCATTACCGGCTCTTTGGAATGAAGCAAATTATTCTCTGCCAGTACTGCCCCAAAATGAGCTTTGTGGTGCTGTATTTCAACTACCGAAGCAAGGCCATTTTTCCCGGCCAGTTCTTTTCCGTACTGTGAAACATAATAACCAGGATGTGCATCCACCAGCACCTGTGCTGGTTGGGTCTGGAGTAACTGCAATAAATGATGCAGGGTGTTGGAATAACTTTCCTGCGATTCTATCGTTGCCTGATCGCCCAGGTACTGACTGATGTACAGGTTCTTACGATCGAGCAGGGCAAAAGCACTTTTCAACTCTCCTCCTGCTGCGAGAACAGTTTGCTCATTTTTCCTAAAAGGATTCGGAAAATAATTGGGGGCAAGTCCCCTGCCTCTTCTCAGGATGATTCGTCGGCCGGCATCGGTGAATTGCATCACACTATCATCCTGCGGTACCAGGATATCCCTGTCGTAGGTTAATACCCAATCTGCCACTTCAAACAATTCTTGCAATGCATCCTGATCCTTATAAATAATCGGAGAGCCGCTGATATTTGCACTGGTAGCAATTAATGGCCGGCCCACTTGCAAGGAAAGAAAGTACAGCAAAGGTGAATATGCAATCATAACACCCAACCTGTTCAGCCCGGGCGCAATCTGATCTCTACAAATATGATTATCGGCAACCGGTTTGAGCTTACACAACACAATTGGTGCGGCATTACTCAACAGAGCATCTTCTTCTACTTTCCGGAGTTCCACATCCTTTGATGCAGATGCCGTATCCGGATATAAAACAGCCAGTGGTTTGGAAGGCCTGTTTTTTTTTATCCGAAGCATTTGAATGGCTTCCCGGTTGGTGGCATCACAGATCAGCAGATAACCCCCAACGCCCTTAACTGCCAAAATCCTACCCTGGAGTATTGCTTCCGCAACCTGAGCAAGGATGGCAGACTGATCCGGATCAATCCTGTTTTCGGGAGATTGATAAAGATGCATTTGTACTGCACAGGTTTTACAGGAATTGGTTTGACTGTAATGCCTGCGGTTGTGTATATCGTGGTATTCGGTATTGCATTCTCCGCACATGTGCAGGTGCTTCATAGTAGTATGCTCTCTGTCGTACGGGAGTGCATCCACAATGGAATATCGGGGACCACAGTTAAGGCAGGTGGTAAATGCATATCCGTATCTTTTATTGACAGGTTCCATCAACTCTGCCTTACATTCTCCGCAGATGGCTATATCGGGGGTCAGTAAGAGATCCGGCCTGGTAGTTGAAAAACTTTCCCGGATGGTAAACCCATCAAATGTTTTTGTTACTGTTTTGTAAATAGCGTGATGGGTAATCTGTGCATTCCTGGGTGGATGATGGATTACTTCATGACAGAACTCCGCTGTATCTATCAAGTTTGCAGTAAATTCTATAATAACCCCTTCATTGGTGTTACTCACCCAGCCACCAATATTCATTTTTGTTGCCAGCTGGCATACAAAGGGGCGGAAACCCACGCCCTGTACCAGGCCCCTGATATGAATATGGTAGGTCCGCAGCATTCGGTCAGATTAGTTCCGGAACCGCTACTCTGGATTTCAGCCAATGGTACCAGGCTTGCAAGCCTTCACCGGAAGTACAACTTACTTCAAGAATTTCTAAAGCGGGGTTTACTTTTTTTGCATTGGCTTTTACCTTCTCCATATCGAATGGAACATAAGGCAGCAAATCTATCTTGTTCACAATACAGAGTGAGGAAGAATGGAACATATCCGGATACTTCAGCGGCTTATCATCTCCTTCGGTTACACTGATAATTACAACGCGTTCTTTTTCTCCCAGATCGAACATGGCAGGGCAAACCAGATTACCTACGTTTTCAATGAATAATACAGAATTATCCTTGGGTTTCATTCCCTGCAAAGCATGCAGCACCATGTGGGAATCGAGGTGACAACCTTTGCCTGTATTGATCTGTGTAACCTTGGTACCGGTAGCATGTATCCGGTCTGCATCGTTGGTGGTTTGTTGATCGCCTTCAATTACGGCAAATTCCAGCTCTCCCTTCAGGTCTTTCAGGGTTCGCTCCAGCAGAGAGGTTTTCCCGGAACCGGGTGAACTGACCAGGTTCAGTGCCAGGATATTTTTGGCATCAAAATAACCCCTGTTCCGCTGAGCCAGTAAATTGTTCTGGTGCAACACATCCTGCTCTACATCCACAATTGTTTTAGAAGCCGCATGCGTATGTCCATGATCGTGACTATGGCTATGGGAATGCCCGCCATGTGTATGTTCATGTTCACCCAGATGATGTATGGCAGTGCTGCCGCCGGAATCACAACCACAAGTAGCGCACATAAAAAAATATTTAATTCTATAAGATAATCTATTTAAGAAACAACAAGCGATTTTACTTTCAATTCTTTTCCACTCAGAATATCCAGCAAATGTTCTCCGCATACCGGGCAGGGATCAAAATAGTGGTGAATACTGAACACTGCATCACAATCAAGACACCGGGCTTTTGCTTCTATCGTGTTGATTTTCCTGGCTGCACCCTCAAGCACAGAGCCCCTGACCGCCTGTTTCCAGGCAAATTCAAAAGAATCCATTTCTATTCCGCTCATGGTACCGATGTCCAGTTCTATCTCATCTATAACAGCAGCGCAGGCCCGATCGGCCTGCTGCTTAGCTATATCAATGATGCTCATCACTATGGAAAGCTCGTGCATGCTTTACTTTTGAGAACCTGCATTTTTTTTGCGGAAATACCTCAGTCCGGCATAAACAATCAATAAGCTACCCAACGTGATAACCGCATGCATGGGTTCAGTGAAATAATGAATAATGGTATACCCTTCCGTTTCTCCATGACCAGGGTGAGCCAATGTTGCCAGCGGGGCAAGCATACTAAGGAATAAGCCAAATGAAATAGCGGATTTTTTCATATTGCATGATTTAATTGATACAATATTAAAGCTAATCATTGTTCGTTTTTATGATGAAAGTCATATTTGACGATGACACTTCGCATAAAATAATCAGAATAGTCATTTTAGATTTGGTAAGCTCTTAACCTTAAATACATCAGCATGACTAACGAAGTTTTGCCAAAGCAACCTACTTATTATGAGGAGGTTCAAAGAAAAGGATATTCCCGCCGTGATTTTGTCCGGTTTGCAAGCATGATGACCGCATTCATCGGCCTGGAACAATCCGCTATAGGCCAGGTAACCACGGCCTTAGAAACCAAACCACGTCTTCCTGTTATCTGGTTACACTTTCAGGAATGTACCTGCTGCAGTGAGAGCTTTATCCGATCGTCCCACCCGATTGTAGCAGATATTCTACTCGATAAAATTTCGCTGGATTATACCGAAACCCTGATGGCCGCTTCTGGTTTTCAGGCAGAGGAAGCCCTGCACAATACCATGACCAAATACAAAGGTCAATATATACTCTGCGTGGAAGGAAGTGTTCCTCTGGCCGCAGACGGTGTTTATTGTATGATAGGTGGCAAAACCTCCCTGCAGATTCTGGAAGAAGCCGCTGAAGGGGCTGCAGCCATTATTGCCTGGGGCAGCTGCGCCAGCAACGGATGCGTTCAGTCTGCCAAACCTAATCCTACAAAGGCAACGCCGATCCATAAAATTATTAAGAACAAGCCCATCATCAAGGTTCCGGGTTGTCCTCCGATCGGTGAAGTAATGGCCGGTGTGATCGTTCACTACCTGACTTTCGGAAGAATTCCTGAGCTGGATAAACTGGGCAGACCTAAAGCGTTCTACAGCAAGCGCGTTCACGACACCTGCTACCGCCGTCCTTTCTACGATGCAGGTCTGTTTGTAGAAAGCTTCGACGATGCGAATGCCAAAAAAGGATATTGCTTGTACAAAGTAGGCTGTAAAGGACCTTCTACCTACAATGCCTGTGGTGTAATGAAATGGAACAACGGAACCAGCTTCCCGATCCAGTCTGGTCACCCTTGTATTGGTTGCAGTGAGGAGAATTTCTGGGACAATGGAAGATTTTATGAAAGAGGATCCTCCTTTGCCGGATTTGGTATTGAGGCCGATGCCGATACATTTGGTAAAGTGGCATTGGGTGTTACAACTGCAGCCCTGGTTGGTCACGCAGTGGCTACCAATATCGGCAAATCCAAATTCATTAAAGAACATCAGCAGGAAGGAAAAGAGAGCGAGCACGAGTTAAAATCCTAAATTAAAATCACCTTTCAACTAGCCATATGAGCAAAAGAATAGTTGTTGACCCGATCACGAGAATCGAAGGTCACTTACGTATAGAAGCTGATATAGAAAACGGCAAAATAAAAGATGCCTACAGCAGTGGTACCATGGTACGTTTGCTGGAAGAAATCCTTCGCGGAAGAGACCCGAGAGATGCCTGGGCATTTGTTGGACGGGTTTGCGGAGTATGTACTTCCATCCACTCCGTAACTTCGGTTCGTGCAGTAGAAGATGCACTGGACATCGTTGTGCCACCCAATGCGGAACTGGTAAGAAACCTCATGAACTGTGCCCTCTACATACACGATCACGTGGTACACTTTTACCATTTACACGCCATGGACTGGGTAGATGTGGTGAATGCTTTAAAAGCCGATCCGAAAAAAACATCTGAGCTGGCACAGAGTATTTCCAAATGGCCAAAAAGTTCTCCGGGCTACTTCAGTGATCTGCAAACCAGAATCAAAAAATTCGTAGACAGCGGTCAGCTGGGTATTTTCTCCAATGGATATTGGGGACACCCGGCCTACAAACTGCCTGCAGAAGTGAACCTGATCGGATTAGCACACTATCTGGAAGCGCTGGAATGGCAGAAAGAAATTGTAAAAATTCAGGCGATCCTGGGCGGTAAAAACCCTCACCCCAATTATCTGGTAGGTGGTATGGCCTGCGCTGTGGGTATTGACGATGTAAGCGGACTGAACGCCGAACGTCTGGCGTATATAGGCCAGCTACTGAAAGATGGTAAGCAGTTCATTGAGCAAGTATATATTCCTGATCTGATGACAGTGGCTTCCTTCTACAAGGACTGGGGTGCTATTGGCGGTGGACTGGGCAATTACCTGGTTTATGGAGATATGCCAACCAATGGATACAGAGATGCGTCCAGTTTCAAATTCCCTTCAGGCGCTATACTCAACAAGGATATCAGCAAGGTATACGAAGTGGATCTGAAAAAAGAAGACGAGGTTCAGGAATTCATAACCCGTTCCTGGTATGAATATAAGGAAGGAGACAACAAAGGTTTACACCCATGGAAAGGAGAAAGCAAAATCAACTACACAGGTCCTAAACCACCTTTTGAACACCTGAAAACAGACGAAAAATACAGTTACCTGAAAACACCAAGGTGGAAAGGCAACGCAATGGAAGTAGGCCCGCTAGCAAGGGTATTGGTAGGATATGCAAAAGGAAGGGAAGATTTCAAAGAAGTGGTGGACAAAGCGCTGAAAGACCTGAATGTTCCTGTAACTGCACTGTTCTCTACCCTGGGCAGAACTGCCGCAAGGGGACTGGAATGTGTGCTGGCTGCACAATGGGGACAGGAATTCTTTGATCAACTGGTAACCAATATTAAAAACGGTGATACCCGAATGGCCGATTCCAGCAAGTTTGAACCATCTACATGGCCCAAAACAGCACTGGGTGTGGGTCATTCTGAAGCGCCAAGGGGTGCATTGGCACACTGGATCAACATTGAAGATGAGAAAATAGCCAATTACCAGCTAGTGGTTCCAACCACCTGGAATGCTTCTCCAAGAGACAGCAAAGGTCAGCTTTCTGCTTACGAGGCGGCACTGATCGATACCCCGGTTGCAGATGAAAAACAACCATTGGAAATTTTGAGAACCATTCACAGTTTTGACCCCTGCATGGCCTGCAGTGTTCACTTGTACGACGAAAATGGAACAACCATCAGCAGAATCAGTGTTGTAGGAGACTAAAACCTTTAAATCAATTTTATGGCAAATAAATATTTGCATATTCACAAACTCCGCAGGGTATACGTGTGGGAGTTGCCGGTGAGGTTTTACCACTGGCTCAATGCCAGCGTAATCCTGGTATTGATTGTAACCGGCTTTTTTATTTCCAATCCGCTGGCATTGATGAGTAATGCGGAAGCAACCAACCAGTATACCATGGGATGGGTTCGTTATATTCACTTTATTGCAGCTTATTTGTTTTTCTTCAATTTTTTATTCCGGATCTACTGGGGTTTTGTGGGAAACAAATATGCCAACTGGAGGCAGTTCATTCCGGTTTCCAAAAGGTTTTTCAAAGAAATGTGGACCGTATTTAAGATCGATATCCTGATGCTTAAAAAGAACGGACAGCAGCAGGACCATTTAAGTGTAGGCCACAATGCAATGGCTGGTTTTATCTATTTTCTGACCTTTATCGTATTCCTGATTCAGTGTTTAACCGGTTTTGGCCTGTATGCATCCATGTCGGACTGGTGGTTACCTAAAATGTTTGCCTGGTTTCCGGCAATGCTCGGGGGCGATATTGTAACCAGACAGATTCATCACTGGGCCATGTGGTTCTTTATTCTGTTTGCAGTTGTGCACGTTTACCTGGTATTTTACCATGATTATGTAGAAGGCCGGGGAGAAATCAGCAGTATGGGAGGCGGTTGGAAATTTATAGAGGAAGATGTGTTTGAAAAGAACAAGCACATGACTCCTAATCCGGAAAAAAATAAATAAGCATATGTCAGGCAATTCGGACACACTGATTTTAGGAATAGGAAACTATTTAATGGGTGATGAGGGTATTGGTGTACATGTTGCCAATTGCCTGGAGCAGATGGATCCGCTTCCGGAAGGGGTAACAGTACTGGACGGAGGAACCGGGGGCTTCCATTTATTGGAATATTTTGAGTTATATGACCATATTATTCTGATAGATGCCACCCTCGACAACAATACACCCGGTACCATCAGAAAGATCAAACCGAGGTTCGCAACAGACTTCCCTCCTGCCATGAGTACCCATGATATTGGGTTGAAGGATCTGGTAAGCGCCCTGCAGATATTGGGTAAAATGCCCGAAATCGACCTCTTTGTAGTAAGTATAGCAACCATTCAGCAGCAGGGAATTGAGCTGACGCCCGAAATCGGGGCAGTTGTGCCAGCCATTATTGATCAAATTTTGACCCTTTTGGCGGAAAAAGACGCAATTTTAGCTGTTTAGAGAGGATATATTAAATTTTATAGTCATGCGCTCGTCCAAAAACGGGCGTTTGGCTTTTATTTACGAGATTAAAAAAACCTTAAACCGTTATATTTGTTCTTCAACCTAAAATTGAAGGCATGCGCATAACTCTACTCCGAATTGCACATTTAACCATGATTGCTTCGGCTATACCGCTTCTTTTTTCCTGCTCCGGTAACAGAGGGAAACAAGATGCTGCTTATATACCCGAGTTACCCGTGATTGAAGTGGTAGTAAAAGATACCACCCTGAACAGTGAATATGTTTCAGATATTCAGGCACTTAAAAATGTAGAAATCAGAACAAGGGTAGGTGGTTTCCTCGAAAAAATATTGGTAGACGAAGGGCATGAGGTGAAAAAGGGGCAACCACTTTTTCAGCTAAACGACCAGGAATTAAAGACAGAAGTGGCCCGTGCCAAGGCCAATGTTTCCAATGTCATGGCCGATGCGAAAGCTGCCGAGCTGGAAGTAGACAGAACCCGCATACTTGTTGAAAAAAATATTATTTCAAAAACGGAGTACGAACTGGCGTCTGCCAAGCTAAAAGCAGCTAAAGCAAAAATTGAAGAAGCGCTCACCATGCAAAAAAGTGCAGAAACAAAGCTTTCCTATACTTTAATCAGTGCCCCTTTTGATGGAATCATCGACCGTATTCCTCTTAAAATGGGTAGTGTGGTAGATCCGGGTGCTTTATTAACCACCATTTCCGATATCAGCCAGATCTATGCATATTTCCATATCTCAGAAAATGAATACCTGCGTTTTAAAAAATCGCTTACCAAGGGCCCGCAGGAAAACAAACCGCTTCAACTGGTACTGGCAGATGGATCTGAATATGCCTATCCCGGAAAGATTGAAACCATTGATGGAGAGTTCAACGATAATACCGGTGCCATTGCATTTCGTGCAAAATTTCCTAATCCCAACAAGCTTCTCAAACATGGTGCAACCGGTAAGGTTCGCATTACCAGTGCTGTAGAAAACGCCATCATTATCCCACAACGCTCCACTTTTGAAATTCAGGACAAAAACTATGTTTTTGTGGTGGATGGTAAAAATAAGGTAACCATGAGGGCCTTCAGGCCGGGCCAGCGCGTTGCTCAATACTATATAGTAGAACAGGGATTAAAACCAGGGGAGAAGTTTGTTTATGAAGGTATGCAGAGCATCCGCCAGGGCGATATGATCCAGCCCCGATTCCTGAATACAGACAGCCTCATGAAAACTGCGATTGAACAGTATTAATAACTTTTTATGTTAGAAACCTTTATCAGACGACCGGTCTTATCACTGGTCATCTCCATCATTATTACTTTAGTGGGAATCCTGGCGCTGTTTACCTTGCCCATTACCCAGTTTCCGGATATTGTTCCTCCCTCCGTTACCGTAACGGCTAAATATACCGGAGCCAACGCAGAAGTGCTGGCAAAAGCTGTAGCCACACCACTGGAGCGCGCCATCAATGGTGTGCCGGGGATGACCTATATGTCTTCCGTTTCGAGTAACAACGGGGTTACCCTGATTACCATTGCTTTTAAAGTGGGAACAGATCCTGATCTGGCTGCTGTGAGCGTACAGACCCGGGTAACGACTGTACTGGATGAATTACCCGAAGAGGTAATTAAGGCAGGTGTAACCACCGAAAAAGACGTTAACAGTATGCTGTTGTACCTCAACGTAATGAGTGAAGACAGTTCTACTGATGAACAGTTTATTTACAATTTTGCAGACATCAATATCCTCCAGGAACTGAAGCGGATCGACGGGGTAGGCTTTGCCGAGATCATGGGCCAGAAAGAATATTCCATGCGGGTATGGTTGAAACCAGACAGAATGTTGGCCTATAATGTTTCTGCACAAGATGTGGTGAACGCCTTGCGGAACCAGAACGTGGAAGCAGCTCCTGGCAAAACAGGGGAAAGTTCCGGAAGAA
Organism: Sediminibacterium sp.; assembly: GCA_028687975.1. Lineage (GTDB taxonomy): Bacteria > Bacteroidota > Bacteroidia > Chitinophagales > Chitinophagaceae > Sediminibacterium. The sequence goes on along the minus strand of JAQTZD010000011.1, from coordinate 13,232 downwards.
GCCCCCAGTCGCTTCAGTACATTCTCAGATATACCGGAAAATTTGCAGACCCGGAAATGTATAAAAATGTGGTAATCCGTGCTGAAACCAACGGGTCCATCCTTTACCTGAAAGACATTGCCGACATTGAACTGGGTGCCATGACTTACAGTATGGTATCCAAAACAGACAGCAGGCCCTCCGCCTCCATCATGCTGAAACAGCGTCCTGGTTCCAATGCGAAGGAAGTAATTGAAAAGGTAAAGGCAAGGATGGCAGAGCTGAAAGAAACCTCCTTTCCTCCTGGCATGGTGTACAATTTTGCCTACGATGTATCCCGTTTCCTCGATGCTTCGATCCAGGAAGTCGTAAAAACCCTGATTGAAGCGCTGATCCTGGTATTCGTGATCGTATTCATCTTCCTGCAGGATTTCCGTTCTACTTTAATTCCGGCGCTTGCTGTACCGGTGGCCCTGGTAGGAACCCTCGCTTTTATGCAGGTGATGGGCTTCTCCATTAACCTGCTTACCTTGTTTGCGTTGGTACTGGCCATTGGAATTGTGGTAGACAATGCCATTGTAGTGGTAGAGGCCGTTCACGTAAAAATGTCGGAACTGCACCTCTCAGCAATGGACGCTACGATCGCTGCCATGAAGGAAATCAGCGGGGCTATTGTGGCAATCACACTGGTAATGTCGGCGGTATTTATTCCTGTGGCATTCCTTTCCGGCTCTGCAGGCGTATTCTACAGACAATTCTCGCTAACACTGGCTGTATCCATTGTTATTTCCGGTGTAAACGCGCTCACCCTTACCCCTGCGTTGTGTGCATTGATGATTAAACATACCCACCAGGAAAAAAGCAAGGGTCTGTTGGGTAAATTCTTCAACGGATTCAACAAAGTATACAATAAAACAGAAAATAAATACATGGCTCTGGTGAGCCGGATCGCCGGAAGAAAAGTGATCACGGTGGGAATATTGATTGCCTTTTTTGTTGGAACGGTTGGTGTAAATAAAATATTACCAACCGCATTTATTCCTACCGAAGACCAGGGGATTATTTATGTAAACGTTTCTACCCCTGCGGGAGCAACTGTAGAAAGAACAGAAAAAGTACTGATAGAACTGGAAAAGTCTATCAAAACCATTCCTTCGGTAGAAAACCTGACTACGCTTTCGGGCTATAGTTTAATCACGGAAGCGGCGGGTGCATCTTTCGGTATGATGATGATCAACCTGAAACCCTGGAAAGAAAGAAAAGAAACCGTACAAGATTTGATTCCGATTCTTCGGGAAAAAACAAAACATATTACCGATGCTTCCATCGAATTCATGCCACCTCCAACCGTTCCTGGTTTTGGTAACACCAGTGGTTTTGAACTTCGCATTATTGATAAAACCGGTGGAAGCGACCTGCAGAAAACCGCGGCTGTAACCAATAACTTGATCAATGAAATTAAAAAAGGCGGTGTTGTTGGATCGGCCTACACCAGTTTTGACCCAAATTTTCCGCAGTACCTGATCCATGTAGATTACGACATGGCTGCTAAAAAAGGAGTTACCGTAGACAACGCCATGACCGACCTGCAGACCTTAATCGGAAGTTTCTATGCTACCAACTTCATCCGGTTCGGACAAATGTACAAAGTAATGGTTCAGGCATACCCCAATTACCGGGGTAAACCAAGTGATATCCTGAGCTTATACGTTAAAAACGATCGGGGAGAAATGGTCTCTTATTCTACTTTCTGCCGCCTCGAAAGAGTGTACGGACCTGAACAGCTGACCAGGTATAATATGTACACATCTGCCATGGTAAACGGTGATGCTGCTCCTGGGTTCAGTTCCGGAGAAGCAGTTGAATCTGTTGAAATGGTTGCCAAGGAAAAGCTGCCCAGAGGGTATAGCTACGAGTGGTCGGGTATCACGCGCGACCAGATTCAGTCCGGTGATCAGGCAACCACCATTTTTATGATCTGCCTGATTTTCGTTTACCTGATTTTATCTGCAAAATATGAAAGCTTTATCTTGCCATTTTCGGTAATTCTTTCACTTCCAACAGGTATCTTCGGCGCTTTTCTTGCGTTGAAATTATTTGGACTGGAAAACAATATCTATGCACAGGTTGCCCTCATCATGCTAATCGGACTATTGGGTAAAAACGCCATTTTGATTGTGGAATTTGCCATGCTACGCCGTACTCAGGGCTTCAGTATTTTTGAAGCAGCAAGAGAAGGTGCTTTATCCAGGCTGCGCCCCATTCTGATGACCTCCTTTGCATTCATCGCCGGACTGATTCCACTGTGTATTGCATCCGGTGCCGGCGCTATTGGTAACAGATCCATTGGAACCGCCTCTGCCGGGGGTATGTTCTTTGGAACCGTTTTTGGCGTAATAATTATTCCGGGGCTGTATGTGATTTTTGCCAGTATCGCAGAATTTTTAAGCCGCAAAAAACCGGCCGAAGCACCCGTATACATCAGTGAACATCCTGAAGAATTTTCAGACAGATAGAAGTAATTCATATGAAAAAAATAAACGCATATTCGTTTCTGTTGTTCTCTTGTATAGTAGTACTATACAGTTGCAGTATCCCCGCCAAAACAACCAGGCCCGTTTTAAAGGAAATTCCGGAGAACTACAGTTCTCCGGGTAAGGACAGTCTGAATATTGCCACCATTTCGAGAGAATTGTTTTTCCACGACGAGGCATTGCTGAGCCTGATAGACACCGCGTTAAAAAACAATCCCGATTTGCAGATTGTGTTACAGCGTGTAGCCGCTTCAAGGGCTTATCTGAATATGAGCCGGGGTTTAACCAAGCCTTCTCTCGACGCAGTTGTTTCAGCAGGGGTAGACAAGTTTGGAGATTATACCATGAATGGGTTGGGCAATTACGACATGAATTTGTCTCCCAATATCAACAAAGACCAGCGGATTCCTTTGAACATGCCAGATATGTATCTTGGATTCAGAAGCAGCTGGGAGGCGGATATCTGGGGCAAACTGTCCGACAAGAAAAGAGCAGCATACGCGCGTTACCTTTCTTCTGAAAAAGGAAGGCAATGGGTTACCACGCAGTTGGTAGCACATGTTGCATCCCTGTACTATGAATTACTGGCACTCGACAAGGAAGAAGAGATTATTTTGAATAATATCGAATTGCAGGAAAATGCGTTGCAGGTGGTAATTGCCCAAAAAGCAGGTGGTAGGGCTACAGAACTGGCGGTTCAACAATTTAATGCACAACTGCTCGGAACCAAAAGTTTCCTTCATGTGATCCGTCAGTCGATCGTGGAAACAGAAAATGCACTGAATGCGTTAACCGGAAAATTCAATCAACAAATCAAAAGACACAATAAGATTGTAGAATTAGAATTACCCGGCATTATCAACACAGGGGTACCAACTCAATTACTGATCAACCGTCCGGATATTCAGGAATCAGAATTACTCTTGAATGCGGCTGGTGCAGAACTGGAAGCAAGCCGGAAAGCATTTTTGCCTTCTCTGAACATTACTGCACATACAGCGTTGAACACATTCAACCCGCAATTCCTGGTTTCTCCCAAATCGCTTGCATATGGATTATTGGGAGGATTGATCACACCGGTACTGAGTAAAAACATGTTGAAGGGCAACTATGAACTCGCAACAGCAGCTCAGTCGGAAGCATTGTATCAATACCAGAAAAACATTCTGAATGCTTACCAGGAAGTACAAACACAACTCAAAGGCATTGAACATTACAAGCAGATTTACCTCCTGAAAACAGAGGAAACCAAGAGCCTGCAGGCTGCAGTGAGTACGTCTAAAGAATTGTATCGCACCGGTTATGCCTCCTACCTCGAAGTAATTACTGCCCAAAGAGGTGTACTGGATGCAGAACTGGAATCTATTAAAAGCAAAAGAACCGTTTTTGTTCGGCTGATAGATTTATATAAGGCATTGGGAGGGGGCTGGAACTAAGCCCCCTCTCTGCGCCATTATTCCATACATTCATAAATTTTGTGTTCAACTGCATAAATGATAATACCAGCAGTGCTCTTGGCGCCGGTTTTATTCATGATTCTGCTGCGGTGTCCTTCAATTGTTCTTTTACTTAAATTCAGCACATTCGCAATCTCTTTGCTTGTAAGCTCCTTACAAATCAACCGGATAATTTCCCGCTCCCGTTCACTGAAGACCTGTACCTTTTGAGACGGTTCAGGATCTTTTCGGGAGATCATTTCAGAAAATCGCTGAGCACACTCCAAACAAAAATAGGGCTCCCTTTTATAAACTGCCTGAACGGCTTCGTGGATTTCTTCTGCTCCTGCAAATTTGGTTACATGGCCCAATGCTCCCAGTTCCACCATCTGCCGGATGCTCTCATTGATTGGAGAAGAGGTTAATACAACCACCCTGCTTTCCGGAAATGCAGCAAACAATCCCGACAGGGCTGCAATGCCATCGTTACGCTGATAGTTAACCCCAATCAGGATAACATCGGGAAGGTTGTTCCTCACCACACCGATCATTTCAGTTTCGTTGATGCTTTCTGTAATTGTGCCAATGCCGGGCCGGTTTGCCAGCAGCTGCTTTAATCCTGCGCGATAGATGCTTTGATCGTCTGAGATCAGAATGCTTATTTTATTATTTACCATGAGAAAAAATTTCCTTTCATTTTGTTTTCCCAAAATGGCAGATTTCTCAAGGGGTAAAATGCAGCAATAATCCGGTTGACTGTCGGGTATTTATGCTTCCTTTTTACCGTTTTTTACCGGGTTAAATTAGCCAAACTTTTTAAAAGGAGGGTTTTTCTCAATAAATCGCTAATTTAATTTCATGAAAGCACGCATTTTCATCATAACCGCGGGAGCAATTATTTCCGTTTCTGCAGTAAAAGCACAGAAAAAAATCAATCCGGACAGTCTTTTTAAGGAAGCTGCCAAAACAGAGGTTTGGGAACCTGTTCCGGAAAAAGTGACTCCGGGAAAAACCCATTCCGACGCGCCTTCGGATGCCATAGTCCTTTTTCAGGGAAAAAACCTGAACGCCTGGCAGAAAAAGGGCAGAGGAAAACCAGGATGGAAAATTGATGCATCGGGTGTAATGAATGTAGTGAAAGGTTCCGGAGACATTGAAACCAAACAGGGATTTGGCAGTTGTCAGCTACACATTGAATGGAAAAGCCCTGCAGCCATAGCCGGTAGCGGACAATCCAGGGGTAACAGCGGAATTTTCTTTATGGGCAGATACGAATTACAGGTACTGGATTCCTATAATAACCCCACTTATGTAAACGGTCAGGCAGGCAGCATGTACAAGCAATATGCTCCATTGGTGAATGCAGCCAGAAAACCCGGTGAATGGCAATCTTACGATGTAGTGTTTACTGCCCCCAAATTTTATGCGGATGGCCAGGTTCAGGAACCGGCCAGAATCACTGTTTTCCATAATGGCGTACTGATACAAAACAATGTAATCATCAAAGGAAATACAGAGTGGATTGGCGCATCGGCATACAAAGTGCATAGCGATAAAGAACCACTCATTTTACAGGACCACGGTATGGACGGTGGCAACCCGATTGCATACCGAAACATCTGGATCAGACCACTGTAAGCGCAAATTCAACCGCTCTTTTTTCTGCCCAGGTAGCGCCCTTGCCCGACTCCATAAATCCGCAGTGGCCACCCTGTTCGGGCATTTCCAGGAAGAGATTTGGGTTGTCTGCAGCATCTTTTACCGGCATACAATTGGGTAAAAGGAACGGATCATTTTTTGCCTGCACAATCAGAGAAGGAATTCGCAGATTTTTCAAAAGCGGGCCAACACTGGCTTTTTCATAAAAATCAAGGGCGCTTGCATAACCGTGCAAGGGGGCCGTATACCGGTTGTCGAATTCAATAAAATCGCGTATATCATCGTACCCTTCTGCATTGATCTGATCGGGAAACAACATGGATTTCTGCTTTATTTTATATCCGAGTTTTTTCAAAAATCGATTCATGTAAATAGAATTCCCTTTTGCAGAAAGCGCATCCACGCTTCCTTTCAGGCTACAGGGAACCGAAAATCCTATTGCAGCTTTTACCTGTTCAGGTACTTGGGAAGGATCTTCGGCTACCGCCCTCATCGTAAGGCTTCCTCCCATGCTGAATCCCACCAATACAATCTGTGTATAGTGGTTTGCTTTCAATGCATGCTGAATCACCAGCCTGAGATCGCCCGCATCACCGTGATGATAAAATCGGGGAAGCCGGTTCATTTCTCCGCTACAACTCCGGCAGTTCCAGCCAATGGCATCAAAACCATGCTGTGTAAAAACCCGGGCCATACCGGTTACATAATGCCGGCCGGAATCTCCTTCCAGTCCATGCGTTATAACCACCAATCGTTTGTTTTGCGGCGTATTAGAAGACCAGTCTATATCCAGAAAATCTCCGTCGGGCAACTCCAACCTTTCTCTGCGGGCATACGAAAACGGAACCTTCCGGAACAAACTTGGATAAATACTTTGTATGTGGCCATTGAATTGCCAGAAAGGTATTTTAAGATCGGGTACTGGTAATACAGGCATAACGCGGATTGTCGGCAAAGGTATTGAATACTTATTTTTTCTACCTTCAAAGCATGGTGCAAAATAAATACCTGAAATACCTGAACGTTTTATCTCTTTTTGATACAAAAAGAACCAGGGATATTTTTCAGGTAAATCCTACGATAATTCCAACCCGCGAAGAAGCAGAGCAAATCCATATAACGCTGTTCAACTACAATGCGGAACAATTGGAAGAAAAGGAATTTAATCAGGTTGATGCCATTTATCCATACCGCAATAATGATCGGGTCAGCTGGATCAATATAGACGGAATCCGAAAAAAAGATGTGGAAGCAGTCTGCAGTCACTTTGGTATTCACTACCTGATTACGGAAGATATTTTAAGTGTAAGCCAGCGTCCCAAGATGGATGAAATAGAACCTGTACTTTTTGGCTTGTTGAATATGCTCTATTTCAACGAAAAAACAGGCACCGTAGAAACTGAACAAATCAGCATTCTGCTGGGCAAAGGATTTGTAATTTCCTTTCAGGAAGACGCAGGAAGAGATGTTTTTACCCCGGTCAGGGAAAAACTCAGGGTAGCAGGAAGCAAGCTCAGAACAAGCGGCGCCGATTATCTCTGTTACGCATTACTGGACATGATTGTAGACAACTATTATCTGGTAATGGAAAAGATCGGAGAAAGAATAGAATGGCTGGAAGACAAAATTATCAGAAGTTCCAATAAAAGATCACTCGCCGAAATCAACGCCCTCAGAAAAGAACTGATTGTACTGAAAAGAAACGTAAGCCCCGTTCGCGAACTGATCAACGGTTTCATCCGAAGTGAAAGCGATCTGCTGGATGACAAAACTACCAAGTACTTCAAAGATATTTATGATCATATTGTTCAGGCCAGCGACCTGGCAGAAAACTACCGGGATATGATGATCAACCTCCAGGACCTGTATTTGAGCAATGTTAATCTGAAAATGAACGAGGTCATGAAAGTCATGGCAATTGTAACCTGCCTGCTGGCACCGGCAACGGTCATTGGCGGCATATTTGGAATGAACTTTGACCGGTTGCCTTATATACACCACCAATATGGTTTCTATATTGCCGCATCCCTGATGCTGACCATACCGGTGATCATGATCTTTATATTTAAAAAGAGGGGCTGGTTTTAATGATCACAATCGTCTGCATGTGCATGATTGTGTTTCCGGCATAAGCGGTAATTCAGGTAATGACCGACTACAATAAAGAGAACAGCAGGACCGAGCAGCCAATAACGCCACTCATGCAAAAAACTCACTTTTACAATCAGCAGAACAATACCAAGACTAAAAAAGACCATCGGGACCGGGCTGTGGTGGTGTTTTGCCCAACCGTGATACAATGAATAAATACCTATGAAAAAGGCAACACCAATCATAAAGTATTCAAAATGAAGATTTTCGATAATATTTACCCCAAACAGCGGTAAACTGCTCAAAAAAAGCGGAAGTACAGCACAGTGTATGGCACAGGCCACCGAGGCAGTAATACCCAACGCATCCCAATTGATTTTAAAACTCATCCGTTGGCAAAAGTACAACAGTGCAACCATGTTGCAAAATAATTGTATAAACGGCTGTACCTTTACGCCTCAATTGTAACCATGAGCAAGAAATTTTTGGGGTACCTGCTTTTCTTTATTGCACTTGTACTGGGATTTTACTATTTCCTTTTCCGGGACAATGATATGTGGAAGAAAAAGCTGTCGATCATCAGTTATGTGAAACCTTTTCATTTTACCAACCAGCAAGGGCTTCCTTTTACCGACCGTGACCTGTTGGGTAAAGTAACCGTTGTGGAGTATTTCTTTACAACCTGTAAAGGAATCTGCCCCAAGATGAATACCAATATGAAAGCTATTTACAAGGAGTTTGAACAGGAGCCCAACTTTATGATCCTTTCACATACCTGTAATCCTGAAACAGATTCAGTACCGGTATTGAAAAGATATGCCGATTCGCTGGGTGGACATCCGCAAAAATGGGTATTCATAACCGGTAGAAAAGACAGCTTATACCAGATGGCAAGAACTTCGTATTTGCTGGATGACCCAAAAAACAGTTTTGAGAAAATTGAAGACCAGTTCATTCATACCCAGTTTTTTGCATTGGTAGACAAAGATGGCAAAGTAAGAGGTCAGATTTATGACGGTCTGAAAAAAGAAGAACTGGAGCTACTCAAAAGAGATGTCCGCACCCTGCTTGCCGAAAAATCTTCCTCCGCTAATTTTGTAAATGGTATTTTTAACAATAACCCCTGATATAAGGTTATGCACAGCAAAATTACCGATACACTCAAAAAACACCAGTTAAGTGTTACTGATTCCAGAAAAAAGATCCTTTCGTTTTTTCTGCAATCGGGCAATGCGCTGGCGCATGCGGATATAGAACACAAAAGCGGTACAGAGTTCGACCGGGTTACCATTTACAGAACGCTGCAAACTTTTGTTGAAAAAGGAATCATTCATACCATACCCACAGCAGATAATTCCATCAGATACGCACTTTGCAAAGACGAGTGTGTAGAAGGACACCATCACGACGATCATGTTCATTTTATTTGTGATGAATGCGGCACCACTTATTGCCTGGATCATGTAAGTGTTCCGAAAGTAAAATTGCCAAAAGGATTCAAAGCTGCCCAAACCGATCTGGTCGTAAGCGGAACATGTAATAATTGCGAAAAATGATATTAGTAACGGGAGGTACCGGACTGGTTGGATCACATCTTATTCAGCAACTTGTGCAGGAAGGTAAATCCGTACGCGCACTATACAGAAGTTCGGTTCCGCAGACACTGGCGGGATTGAAGGGGATAGAGTGGGTAAAAGGAGATATCCTGGATACCAGCACGCTCTGGGAAGCCATGGAGGCGGTAGAACAGGTATATCACTGCGCCGCCATTGTATCCTTTCATCCCGCTCAAAAAAAATTACTCAACAAAACCAATATAGAAGGCACGGCCAATGTGGTGAACGCCTGCATCAGCCAGGGAGTAAAAAAGCTTTTATTTGTGAGTTCAGTAGCCGCACTTGGCAGAATCAGGGAAGATCAGCCCATTGATGAAACCATGAACTGGAGCCCCGAAACGAGCAACAGTGAATATGGAAAAACCAAATTCATGGCGGAACTGGAAGTTTGGAGGGGAATGGGAGAAGGATTGAATATCGCAATTGTAAATCCGGTGATCATTCTGGGACCGGGCAACTGGGATGGTGGGTCTTCCGGTATTTTTAAATCTGTCTACAACGAGTTTCCCTGGTACACAGAAGGCATCAGTGGATTTGTAGACGTCAGGGATCTGGTGCGAGCCATGATCACAATCATGCACTCGCAGGTGAGCGGAGAAAGATTTATCATCAGCGGAGAGAACAGGTCTTACCGGGAAATATTTACACTGATTGCCAAAGAATTCGATAAAAACCCTCCTTTTAAGAAAGTTACACCCCTGATGGCGGAAATTGTTTGGCGGCTGGAAGCTCTCAAAGCAAAATTCAGCGGTAAGAACCCCTTACTAACCAAAGAAACAGCCAGAACAGCCCAGGCAAAAGTCAACTTTAACAACACGAGGTTTCTCAAAAAATTTCCGGAATTCAGCTATACTCCGATGGAAGAATCCATCGGCAGAATTTGTATGGAAATCCTGAAAACCAATCCTGTTTAAGTTTATTCCATCACTTTTTTCCATAGTTCAGGAATACGCTTAATCCATACCAGTTCTCTTCTTTTAAGAGAAGCGTCTTCGGCAGGATAGCCGAAATAGGTTTTGCCGCCAGCCAGAGAGGAGGGCACACCACTCTGGGCAAGCACTACCGCATTGGCCCCAATCGTGAGCGTTTTACTAACCCCCACCTGTCCCCAAAGGGTAACACCATCTTCTATGATCGTTCCTCCCGCTATGCCCACCTGAGCGGCAAACAAACAGTTTTTTCCAACGGTTACATCATGGCCAATATGTACCATATTGTCCATCTTGGTTCCCTTGCCGATTCTTGTTTCCGCAGTTACACCTCTGTCGATCATACAACCGGCACCAATTTCCACTCCGTCTTCTATCACCACATTACCGCAACTCAGCATTTTCTTATACCACTGCTCCCGGTTTTTTTTGGTGTTGTAGTAAAACGCATCACCACCAATTACTGTTCCCGACTGAACAACCACATGGTCTCCGATCACGGTATAGTCCAGAATGGTAACATTGGGATGTATAATAGTGTTGCGGCCTATACGAACCTGTTTACCAACAAATGAATTCGGCATTATCACTGAACCTTCACCAATAACCAGATCATCACTGATCAACTGCTGTTCCGGCATAAACGGACGGAAATGCTTTACAATGGTTAGGTATGCTTCAAAAGGATCATCAACAACCAGGATGGCTTTGCCTTCGGGAATATCCACCTCCTTTGTATTGATGATGATAAAATCTGCGGCGCTTTTTAAACAGGTATCATAATACTTGGGATGATCCACAAATACAAGATCACCTCTTTCCACTTTGTGAATTTCATTGATGCCAAGCACATTTGCTGTGGCATTACCTGCAACTTCTGCATGAATCATATCGGCGATCCATTGAACCGAAACCGGAGCGGGAAACTTCATTTGCTGTGTTTTTAGCGGCAGTAAAGGTAGTAAGCAAGGTTTTCCGGGAAATTTTTTTTTGAGGAGAAGCCCGGAAAAACAAATACCCAAAACCTGCTCCTGCATGCACAAAAACGGCAAGCTGTTTTTTGGTTTACGCTGATCTTATAAAATCAATCTTTCGCAAACCCTTTATTCATCATTGTTTCAGAAGATTGAATTTTTTAAGGTTAAATGAATGGTTATAAAAATTAGTCCTGACGCATCCAATACAGCCTCGTGATTTTACTACAGAATCCACATCGGCAGTCAAAATGTTAATAAAATTGTTTAAAAAAATTTTTGCATTCGTTAAAAGTCTTTTTAATATTGTGTAGGGAAACTCGTTTCCCAGTACTTACTAACCCATCCATATACAAAGTCTCGCTTCTGCGGGACTTTTGTTTTAGTACTTTTCAAAGCAGTTATTATGAGTCACGCACATTTTTCCGAACAGGAATTAATCAGAAGAGAGAAGCTTGCAAAGCTGCAGGCAGCAGGTATTGATCCGTTCCCCGCACCACTTTATCCGGTAAATCATTTTTCAACAGATATCAAGAATGCCTACACAGAAGAAACCAAAGATCAGTTCAGTGATCTATGTGTGGCAGGCAGGATCATGAGCATCAACGATAAGGGAAAGGTTTTCTTTATCAAGATTCAAGACAGCAAGGGTATTATTCAACTATATGTAAAACGGGATGAGATATGCCCCGACGAAGACAAATCTTATTTTGACAACCTGGTAAAACACGGACTGGATCTGGGAGATATTATTGGTTGCACCGGTTATGCATTTGTAACTAAAACCGGTGAAACCTCCATTCATGCAAAAACCATCACCCTGTTAACCAAATCGCTTAAGCCTCTTCCCGTGGTTAAAAGAGATGAGGAAGGAAACATTTTTGATGCCGTAACCGATCCCGAGTTCCGTTACCGGCAGCGGTATGCCGACCTGATCATCAATCCTGATGTTAAAGACACATTTCTCAAAAGAACGAAGATCATCAATACCATTCGGGAATTCCTGAACGAACAGGGAGCCCTGGAAGTGGATACACCGGTGCTCCAGTCTATTCCCGGAGGAGCAGCGGCCCGTCCGTTTGTAACGCACCACAATGCCCTGGATGTTCCTTTCTATTTAAGAATTGCCAATGAACTGTACCTGAAAAGATTGATTGTAGGTGGGTTCGACTGGGTGTATGAGTTCAGCAGAAACTTCCGGAACGAAGGAATGGACCGTACACATAACCCGGAATTCACGGTACTGGAATGGTATACTGCCTATAAAGACTATCTCTGGATGATGGAAGTTACAGAGCAGCTCTTCGAAAAAATTGCCATCACCCTGCACGGAACTACAGAAGTTATCCTGGGCAATCACGTGGTTAATTTCAAAGCTCCTTTCCGGAGGATCAGTATCCACGATGCCATCAAGGAAAATACAGGAATTGATATCAGTGAAATGGATGAAGCTGGCCTGCGCGATGTATGTAAGCAACTGAATATAGACGTTCCCCCCACTATTGGCAAGGGTAAACTGGTCGATGAAATTTTCGGAGCTACCAGCGAGCATACTTTTATTCAGCCAACCTTCATTATCGACTATCCTGTAGAAATGAGTCCGCTTACCAAGAAGCACCGCAGTAAGCCCGGCCTGGTAGAACGTTTTGAACTGATGGTGAACGGTAAGGAACTGGCCAATGCCTATTCTGAACTGAATGATCCTATAGATCAGCGGGAGCGTTTCGAAGAACAGGTTAAACTGATGGAAAGAGGAGACGATGAAGCCATGTTTATTGACTATGATTTTCTGCGTGCACTGGAATACGGTATGCCTCCTACATCCGGTATCGGTATTGGCATCGACCGCCTCTGCATGATGATGACCAACCAGGCATCCATCCAGGATGTATTGCTGTTCCCTCAAATGCGTCCGGAGAAATTCGAAGATTAGACAGGAGCTTGTTATTCGGTTTTAATCTCTGTAATTCAAAGCTGGTTTTCGATCGCCCAGCAACGCCTTGTATTGATAATC
>JAQTZD010000159.1 GCA_028687975.1 Sediminibacterium sp. | reverse complement strand
TTAAATGCGCATGACAAAGAAAGTTATTTACTTCTTCAATTACATCTTTATCTATAAAATCGGCTCTTGTTGCATCAATCATCACAAAAGCATTTTCCGGAACATCTTCCAGTTTCTTCTTGATAATCGGCTTGTTCAGAAATGAAACATCTTTTCGTAAACGGATCAGGTAATTATTCTGGTCGTTCACTGCCAGCACGGAAGAATGGAAATTGCTTCTTATCATAAAGAACAGTCCTACCAGGATACCCACCATAATGCCCACCAGCAGATCGGTCAGAAGAATAGCCGCCACAGTTACCACAAATGGCACAAACTGATCCCAACCCTTTTTATAAAACTCTTTAAATAAAGTTACTTTAGCCAGTTTATATCCGGTGAATATCAAAATAGCTGCCAGTGCACTTAACGGGATCTTATTCAGGATTCCAGGAATGAACATCACGCAAACAAGCAACAAAATACCATGCATGATTGCCGATAATTTGGTTTTGGCCCCGGCAGTTACGTTGGCCGAGCTTCTTACCACCACAGAAGTGAGCGGCAGACCGCCAATTAAACCGGAGAGCATATTTCCGATGCCCTGGGCCTTCAGCTCAAGATTAGACGGTGTTACCCTTTTCAGCGGATCCAGCTTATCCACGGCCTCTATACCCAATAAGGTTTCGAGACTGGCCACCAATGCAAGGGTAAAAGCTGTCATCCAAACATCCGGGTTGGTCAAAGCGCTAAAATCGGGGAAAGTAAAAAAGGATAAAAAGGAAGCAACATCACTGGCAACCGGAAGCGATACAAGTTGTTTTACCGAGAGCGCCTGCTCCGGAATATTAGTTATAAAGTATTCACTGATAACTGTTCCTGCCAGTACCACCAGCAATGGACCGGGTACCAGGGCGAGCAATTTATTTTTTTTGACCGTCTTGGTTTCCCAGAGCATCAGCATCAGCAGGGAAACAGCTCCAATGATTACTGCAGTGGGAGTAAGATGAGACAACGACTGCAACATTTCCGAAAAAGTATTCTTTGTGTCGGCTTGATTAAAATTTTCATCTCCCATAAAATCGGCATCATACCCAACCAGGTGCGGAAGCTGCTTTAAAATAAGGATCAGACCAATGGCTGCCAACATTCCTTTAATAACAGAGTTGGGAATATAATCACCAATCACCCCTGCCTTTAAAAAGCCGAATACAATCTGTAATGCCCCTGCCAATACCACGGCCAGCAGAAAGGCTTCAAACGCCTGTAACTTAAGGATACCGGCAGCTACAATAACGGTAAGACCCGCTGCAGGACCGCTTACACTCAACTGGGAACCCGAGAGCAGACCAATAACGATTCCACCCACAATTCCACCGATAATGCCCGAAAACAAGGGCGCTCCGGAACCTAAGGCAATTCCCAGGCAAAGGGGAAGCGCCACCAATAATACTACGATAGAAGCAGGCAGGTCATTGCCTGCGTGCTGAAAAAAATTTTTCATGATGCATTGCTGTTAAGTCTTGGAAAAAAGGATTCTGCTTAAAAAATCAGCAGTTGGGAGGTGGTACATGAATATCCACCTCATGACTTAACGGAATTGCATCCGCAAAATGAAGGTATTGTGAAGAAATATTGCTGCTGTTGATATCTACATGAAAGTCGGACGCATGAAGACACATCCCCTTATCAAAGCCTTTATTAAAGCCATCTTTATCGGTATCCAGCCCATGATGCGGAAGTTCTTCAGTAAACTGGTTGCAGAAAAGCATCCTGCCCATCTGTTGTACAGGCAGTATCTGGATGCTCATGACCAGCAAAAGAAAATATGTAATTAGTTTTTTCCGCATATAGTGGCCCGAAATTAATAGAAAGCCGCAAAGCAAGATGTTAAAAAAAAATAAATTGCCATTGACCCTGACAGACCCTGGATTAAATATTCAGACCGCCACAGGTACTCAGCACCTGGCCTGTAATATAGGAACTCATATCACTCGCAAGGAAAAGGGTGGTATCAGCGATCTCCTCTGCTTTACCAAATCTTCCCAAAGGAATTTTCTGTAAGAACTGCGCGGCTCCGTCTCCATCCTGCAGGTAGTGGGTCATATCGGTTTCGATGAATCCGGGAGCAATGGCATTGCAACGGATATTACGGGATCCCAGTTCCGCCGCTATGGATTTGGTAAAACCAATGATGCCCGCCTTACTGGCTGCATAGCTGCTTTGCCCTGCATTACCGCGGATTCCAATGATGGAACTCATATTAATGATGCTTCCCTTTTTGGCTTTCATCATAGGTCGAATCACCTGTTTGGTCATATTGAAAACACTCTTCAGGTTCACATCCATTACTTCGTCCCACTGCTCTTCGGTCATGCGGAGCAGGAGATTGTCTTTGGAAATACCTGCATTGTTTACGCAGACATCTATAGCGCCAAACTCTTTGATGGTATCGTTCACCAGCGCTTCGCAATCTGCAAATATGCCGGCATTACTTTTAACTGCTTTTACTTTCACTCCCAGTGCCTCAATCTGTTGAGCAAGCGCTGCTGCTTTTTCTGCGCTACTGTCGCTCACATAGGTAAATACAATATGGCTTCCCTGTTCTGC
>JAQTZD010000094.1 GCA_028687975.1 Sediminibacterium sp. | reverse complement strand
ATGCTGTTCCTGAGCACACTATAGAGAATGGAGTTACCACCGTAACCATCCAGGGTGTTTCCGGCAAACTCAGTGTATTTGGCAACCACAACCTGATGAATCTGCAGGCTGCTTATTATGCCTGCGCTGAGCTGGGCGTTACAGCAGCAGATTTTATTAGGGTAATGAAACATTTTACAGGCGCCTCCAAACGACTGGAGTTGCTGGCATCCAACGGAGATGTTCATGTGTACAGAGACTTTGCACACGCCCCAAGTAAAGTAAAGGCAACAGTGGAAGCGGTCAGGCAACAGTATCCCGGTAAAAAACTATTTGCTGTACTGGAACTGCACACTTTCAGTAGCCTGAATGCGGCATTCATGGAACAATACCGGGGTGTTTTTGATCAGGTAGATACAGGAGTGGTGTTTTATTCCAGGCATGCACTGGAACTGAAGCGCATGCCAGATTTACCTGCAGAAAAAGTAAAGGAAGGTTTTGGCAAAGAAGGACTGCTGGTAATCAACGACAAAGCCGGATTGGACCACTGGCTGCATTCGCAGAATTTTTCCCATTCAAATATTCTGCTGATGAGCAGCGGTAATTATGATGGAATAGACATACTTTCGTTCGCGAAAGAAATCACTCAATAACAAGTACCAAAGGCAAATGAAACTTCAACTTAGCAAACCGCTCGCATTCATCGATCTGGAAACCACCGGCGTTAATATCAGCAATGATCGTATTGTAGAGATCGGTATTGTAAAGATCTTACCCGATGGAACCAAACAGGTAAAGCGCAAGCTCATTAACCCTTTGATGCCGATTCCTGCCGGAGCCAGTGATGTGCATGGTATTACCGATGAGATGGTGAAGGATGCGCCCAGTTTTAAACAGGTGGCCAATGAAATTAAGCAGTTCATAGACAATTGTGATAT
Organism: Sediminibacterium sp.; assembly: GCA_028687975.1. Lineage (GTDB taxonomy): Bacteria > Bacteroidota > Bacteroidia > Chitinophagales > Chitinophagaceae > Sediminibacterium. The sequence goes on along the minus strand of JAQTZD010000094.1, from coordinate 9,345 downwards.
GGGTGGTTACAACAGCAACCGGTTCGACGTACCTATGCTGATTGAAGAGTTTCTCAGAGCCGGCATTGAATTTTCTGTGGAGGGAAGAAAACTGGTAGATGTGCAGAAAGTGTTTCACATGATGGAACAGCGAACCCTTAGTGCCGCGTACAAATTTTATTGCAATAAGTTGCTGGAAGGCGCGCATAGTGCGGAAGTGGATGCTACTGCTACCTGGGAAGTACTGGAAGCGCAGGTAGAACGCTATCCCCAGATCGGGGCAACCGTCGAAAGCATCGTAAAGTTTACCGGCGAAGATGATATTGTAGACTTCGCACGCAGGTTTGTAAAGGAGAAAGGAGTAGAAGTATTTAATTTCGGAAAACACAAGGGCAAGCCTGTAGTGCAGGTTTTGAAAGAGGAACCCCAGTACTACGACTGGATGATGAAGGGCGATTTTCCAATGGATACCAAGCAAAAGCTTACGGAAATCCTTAACAGAACATTGGTCAGAAAACCCTGATCAAAATCGTATATTCGGCCCGGAAATCCCCCTTTTTGGAAAAAATTGTCATCATACCAACCTATAATGAACGAGAAAACATCGTAATGATCGTTCATGCAGTATTCAATTTACACCAGGGGTATCATGTGCTGGTGATCGATGACGGATCTCCCGACGGTACAGCAAATGTGGTCAGGCAGCTGATGACCGAATTTCCCGACCAGCTTTTTCTGGAAGAACGCAAGGGTAAACTTGGTTTGGGCACAGCCTATATTCATGGATTCAAGTGGTGCCTGGAAAGAGGCTATCAGTTCATCTTTGAGATGGATGCGGATTTTTCGCACGATCCCAACGACCTGGAAAGATTGTACCATGCCTGCAAAAATGAAGGGGCTGATCTGGCAGTGGGCAGCCGCTATATAAAAGGGGGTAAAACAGAAAACTGGCCCTTAGACAGACAACTGTACTCCAGAGGCGGGGCACTGTACACAAAATTACTTACCTGGATGCCGGTGCAGGATCCTACTGCCGGTTTTGTTTGTTACAAAAGAGAAGTACTCGAAGCCATTAATTTTGATATGATTTCTTTTGTTGGATACGCGTTCCAGATCGAAATGAAGTTTGCCGCCTGGAAACTGGGCTTTACAATCAAGGAAGTACCGATTACTTTTCGCGACAGAAAAGTAGGGGTTAGTAAAATGAATAAAGGAATTATCAAGGAAGGTGTTTTGGGTGTTATCAGCATACAATGGCAAAGCCTTTTTAAAGATTATCACAGAAGATTAAAGAGTGGTAATTGATGAAATCTGCGCTGATCAAATTACACACAGCTGTTTTTCTTGTAGGGTTTACGGGCATACTGGGTGTACTGATCCAATTGAGTGAAATGCCACTGGTTTGGTACCGGATTATGATTACCGTTATCAGCCTGTTTGTATTGTTGAAGTGGAGGAAACAGCAGTTGCAGTTGTCCGGAGCTTCTATCAAAAAACTTCTGTTAATCGGATCGGTCATTGCCCTGCACTGGGTCTGCTTTTACGGAAGCATCAAATTGTCGAATGTTTCTATTGCATTGGTCTGTTTTTCGTCTACGGGTCTTTTTACTGCACTTTTAGAACCCTTGCTGGTTACCAGAAAAGTACGCTGGATAGAAGTATTACTGGGTTTGTTCAGCCTTGCGGGCATTTACCTGATCTTTCATTTTGATGACCGGTACCAGACAGGAATTATTGTAGGGGTTGTTTCCGCAATACTGGCGGCCCTTTTTTCCGTGCTCAATAAAAAACACCTGGACATAGCAGATGCTCAGGTGATTATGCTGTATGAATTGGCAGGCGGCCTGCTGGTGCTCACCCTGCTGATGCCCCTTTACATTTATTTCTTTCCCCAAGTTGCTTTATTTCCATCCTTGCAGGATTGGGGTTGGTTGCTGATCCTGAGCTGGATCTGCACGATTGTGGCCATGAAACTGATGCTGGAATCGCTGCAGAAAGTGTCTGCCTTTACCCAAAACCTCAGTCTGAACCTGGAACCTGTATACGCCATCATCATGGCATTTATCTTATTTGATGAAAACAAAGACCTTCAGCCCAGTTTCTATTACGGAGTAGGCCTGATCCTGCTTTCTGTAGTATTGCAGATGCTGCGGGTAGTTATCGGCAAGCGGCACTGATTGTTTATTCTTTGGTTGCGTCTACAATTTGCTTGATGATGTTATCCATTTTGGCAGTGCTTGTTTCGAGCGAATCCAGGAGTTCAACGATTTCCGGATCAGCCACTTTCTCCTTCAGCATGTTCAGTACATTTACCACACCCATGATATTGGTAAGCGGCGCTCTGAGATCGTGCGATTGTATGTAGGCAATCTTCTTTAACTGTTCGTATTGTGCCTTTACTTTTAACTCGGCTTTTTTCCGGTCGTTTATGATGGTGCTGTTGATGACCACACCCAATAAGTTTCCGTCGTCGTCCAAAACCGGATAATAGAGAAACTCCACCCATACTGATATTTCGTTCCAGGTAATAATCAACTCTTCGCTTTTTACAATTCCACCTTGCAGGGCCGTATTAAAATTGATTTGAAATTTTTCCAGTAAATAATCCGGCACGAATTGTCTGAAGTCGGATCCGGGCAGCAACTCGCTGTTAAAGTAGGAACGGGTTTGCTCCAGAGCGGCCTGGTTAAAATTGATCACTTTAAAATCGGAACTGATCAGCGTGTTGGAATCTACCGTACTGTTCAGCACAGCCCTCAGCTTAATCTGGTACTCTTTGAGTTCTACCTCCTGGTTCTTTTTATCTGTAATGTCTCTGATATAGCATATCAGGCCCTCGCTCGAAGGAAAAACGGCAACTGAATAATAAAAGTCGGGCGGCCATTGTTGTTCAAAACGAACGGTTTCATTTTTTTCCATGGCCTGTTTCATGGCTTTTGCATAAGGCTCCTCCGTGTCTTCATCAAAGCTGGCCCAGAAGCGCTTGCCAATGAGTTCATTCTTCGGTTTACCTGCTATTGCTTCGAACACAGGATTCACCCGTTGAAATTCCCAGTTTCTGTTTAATGTAAAGAACCCGTCGGTAATACTGTTCAGGTATTCGTTGATCTGATGCAGGTAGTAGGCGGTCTTTAGTTGCTGTTGCTCGGATTCTGTAATATTATGGCCGATGCAAATAAAGGATTCAGGTTGCCCGGACTGGTTGGTGACACAGGTGAATTCCCAAAATGTGATGAACTCTTGTCCACGGGCTTTTTTTCTTAAAACAACAGGTTTGTTTTTTCCGGGTTCATTCAGGCATTCGCTTACAATTTTATCCAGCAACGCAAAATCGTCTTCCAACAAACCATATGTATAGGGTTGGCCGATGATATCATCTCCATCTCCTACAAAAACCGATTGAAAACTGTTATTGGCATACAGGTACCTCCCTTCCAGGGAAATCTGAATAGTATAATATTCGCAGGAACCGGCAATTGCAGCTGCCAGTAATTTTTCTTTAATCTGGGGGGCAGACATCTGTAAAATTATCGGTTCAAGCTACGAAAAATTTATATTTCCGATGGGAGATATATTTTAATAGGAAACAGTATTGTTACGTACAGTGTAAATACTTTATACAACTGTGCTTGAATTTTGGCCTTGACCGGCCCTTTGCCGCATTGATCCATTTATAAAATACAACCGGTCAATCCATCAATATGGATATTGTTTAATTATCTTCGGAATCCATAAAATTAAACAGCAAATGAGAATTATCCCGGTTTTGGGGCTGTTGCTCCTCGTGAATGCAGCCGTTGCTCAAAAGAAACCCTTGGACCACTCCGTATACGATGGATGGCAATCTATTTCAGAAAGAATGATCAGCGACAACGGGGAATACGTTGCATTTTCGGTTAATCCACAGGAAGGTGACGGAAAGCTGATTGTAAAAAAGGCTTCCGGTGTACTTGTAGCAGAAATAGCCAGGGGATACGGTGCCGCAATCACCGATAACAGTCAGTACCTGGTGTGTAAAATTAAGCCTTACTTCAGCGAAACCAGAGATGCCCGCATCAGGAAGAAGCGGCCGGATGATATGCCCAAAGACTCCATGGCCATTCTGGAGCTTGGAACAGGAAAGCTGTCTAAAGTGGCCAGGGTAAAAAATTATAAACTGGCCGAAGAAAATGCAACTGTTCTGGCTTATTTACTGGAAAAGGCATTGCCCGAAGGAAAACCCCGTGCCAAACAGGACTCTGCCGGAAGAATCAATGCCATGGTGAGCATGGCGGATAGCCTGATACGCGTGGCAGACAGCATTCGGAATAAGGCCAATGATGCTCGTTTAAAAGGACTGGCTGTTTTAAATACAACACAAAGTCGCAGCACTTCGCCTAAAGCGCCCGAAGAGTTTTTTGAGGAAGGAACCAAACTGGTACTCAGGAACCTCGTAACCGGTGCAGAAGAAATATATCTGTTGGTGAGCGAATATGTGTTCAATAAAAAAGGAACTGTGCTGGTGATGGAAACTACCAGAGAAACCGGTAAGCCTGCAACAAAACCTGCAGTGGTTAAACTGGATCTTGCCACCCGCAAAGCAACAACCGTACTGGCCGGATTCAACGATGCCAAAGGGTACCGCCTGAACGAAAGCGGAAATCAACTTGCATTTGTGGCAGAACGAGACAGCAGCGCCAAATCGCTTCAGAAATTTTATAAACTTTATTATTATACAGATGGTGCAGACAGCGCAGTTGCACTGGTAGATAAAAATACCCGGGGCATTCCTGCCAACTGGATGGTGAGTGATAATGCAATGTCTGTTGGTTTCAGTAAAAGCGGTAAGCGCCTGTTTTTCGGAACTGCACCTATACTTCCTGTAAGAGATACTGTAACGCCGGATTTTGAAAGAGTAAGTGTGGATATCTGGCACCACAAAGACGACTACCTGCAACCTATGCAATTGAAAAACCTGCAGCAGGAATTGAACAGATTCCACCTGGCCAGATACGATTTCAACAACAAGTCCGTTGTACAACTGGGCAACACTGCATACAGAAATGTGATACAGAGCAATCAGGGAGACGGAGATTATTTTTACGCAGCATCCGATGAAGGCAAAAGAATTGCTACCCAATGGAAGGGCCGTTCCGAAGTGGATGTATATGCCATCCATCCCGAAACAGGCGAACGCAGCCTGATCATGAAAGACCTCAATGGTAATTTCAATGTATCCCCTACAGGAAAAATGATCCTGGCATACGATGATGCAAAAAGAAAATACTACAGTTATGAAACAGCTGCGAAGAAGCTGACCGAGCTGGCCAAAGATGTGAAGGTTCCGTTGTATGATGTGGAAAATGATGTGCCGAACGATCCCAATCCTTACGGGGTGGTTGGTTTCACAGAAAATGATGAAGAAGTATTGGTGTACGATCAGTTTGATATCTGGAAGCTTGATCCGAAAGGAATCAAACCATCTGTAAATCTGACCAATGGATTGGGAAGAATCCATCAGCTTACCTTCCGGAATATTGTACTGGACCGCGAACAGCGCTTTATTGCCAATGGACAAAAGATGTTGTTCACCGTATTCAACAATATCGATAAAGGAAGCGGCCTGAAATACCATACTTACGGCACTACATTCGACTGGAATGCTTCTGTAAAACTTACGCACCCCGTGCGTGTAGCCAATGCCATCAAGGCAAAAAATGCAGACCTGATCAGCTACAGTAGAGAAACCTTTGCACAATCACCCGATATCCGCGTGATCAATATTGGTTCCTTAAACGATATTGCTACAGCCGCATCCCTGTATCAGCCCAATCCACAGCAGGATTCCTACAACTGGGGTACTGCAGAACTGTTTAAATGGAAGGCTTATACCGGAAAAATCACAGAAGGTATTGTATACAAGCCCGAAGATTTTGATCCAAAGAAAAAATATCCGATGATTGCTTATTTCTACGAAAGAAGCAGCGACGGATTGTACGGCTACAGCGCTCCGGCACCCACACCATCCCGTTTAAACATACCCTTCTTTGTTAGCAGAGGCTATATTGTATTTGTTCCGGACATCTGGTACACTACCGGATATCCTGGCAAGAGCGCGTACGATTACATCGTTAGTGGTACAAGAGCCCTGGTGGCCAAAGGGTATATCGACAGTACAAAACTGGGACTCCAAGGACAAAGCTGGGGCGGATACCAGATTGCACACCTGATCACCAGAACCAGTTTGTATGCTGCTGCCTGGGCTGGTGCACCGGTAGCCAATATGACCAGTGCTTATGGCGGAATTCGCTGGGGTTCAGGTCTGAACAGACAATTCCAGTACGAAAAAACACAAAGCCGTATTGGCGCTACTTTATGGGAAAAACAAAATCTGTACCTGGAGAACTCTCCGTTGTTCCATTTCCCTAAAGTGAAAACACCGGTAGCCATTATGCACAACGATGCAGACGGAGCCGTGCCTTGGTACCAAGGCATTGAAATGTTCACTGGTTTGCGCAGATTGGGTAAACCGGTATGGATGCTGAATTACAACAACGAAGACCATAACCTGGTAGAGCGCAGAAACAGAAAGGATATCCAGATCCGCGAACAGCAGTTCTTCGATCACTTCCTGAAAGGTGCAAAGCCTGCCAAATGGATTGCAGATGGTGTTCCTGCCGTACTGAAAGGACGCGATTGGGGTTTGGGATACTAATTGCACTAAGTAAATAAAATGAGCAGCCATCCCGAAAGGGTGGCTGTTTTTTAATCTGATTCAACCATCTTGATCGAATATGAAAAATAAACCAATGATTGCATTTTTGATGTGTAGTCTCTTGCTCTTGAATACAGCAGATATTGCGGCAACAGTTCCTTCTGCTGTGTCCGGTACAGAGATTATTGAAAGGATGCACAGCAAATGGGTTGGAAAATGGTACAAAAACCTTCAATTTGAGCAAACAGTAGACTTTTATAAAGAAAATAAAATAGTGGAACAGGAAGTATGGCAGGAGTTGTTGAATGCTCCTGGAAATCTGCATCTTCGCTTCAATGGATTTGAAACAGGAAACGGGGCCATCTTCCGCAACTGTGGATCATCGTCCGGTTACCATACTGGGTACGAAAGATCCTTCCGACCATCAAACCAATCAATGCTGGATCGACCGGGAAAACCTGTACCTGCTAAAAGTAATTGCTTTTAAAAACGGACATCTGTCTGATATTGATTTCGGGGGATACAAAACCATCCAGGGTTATCCGGTTGCTACAGAAATTACTTTCAAAACAGACCGTCAACTGGTGATGGTAGAAAAATATTTTAACATCAGTTTTCCGGTTTCAGTGAAGCCGGAACTGTATGATCCGCTGCAGTTTCAGCAGGCAAGATGGTAATTCGCCTGATTGAAAGCAGAAATACTAACTTCACAGTTTGTTTCGCATAATTGATATACCCAATTAAAACTGCAGATCATGAACTGGATTCTTTTAATTATTGCCGGCCTGTTCGAAGGCACGGCCTTGATCGGAATCCTGTTTTTTAAAGATCCGGCCAGTTTCTGGAGGGTATTCTTTCTTACAACACTAATTGCATCTATTGTAGGGCTGAAGTGGGTTTCTCACCAGCAATAATGCCCGAATTAACCCGATTTTGGATAGTTTTGTTAATCAACCTGTTAATTTGAGCGCAACCGTTTTTCTATTTACGCCCCCTTTCACGCAATTGAACACGCCGTATCCGGCTACCGCCTATTTAAAGGGGTTTCTGAATACGAAAAATATATCCTCCTTTCAGGCCGATTTGGGAATTGAATGTACCCTGGCCATTTTTTGCAGGGTTGGATTGATTCGTTTATTTGACCGGATTGAACCTTCCGCAGCATATACAGATAACATACAAAGAATACTCGCGTTGAAAGAAGACTATATCCGTACCATTGATGATGTAGTGCTTTTTCTGCAGGGAAAAAATCCAACCCTGGCGCATATCATCAGTAAACGGAATTTTCTTCCCGAAGCTGCCCGCTTTGAGCAGATCACAGACCTCGACTGGGCCTTTGGTTCCATGGGTATTCAAGACAAGGCAAAGCACCTGGCCACCATGTACCTGGAAGATCTTTCGGATCTGATTCAGGAAACCATCGATCCGCATTTCGGATTCAGCCGTTATGCAGAAAAGCTGGGCAGGTCTGCCAATTCTTTTGATGAGTTATATGAGAGCCTGCAACAACCCTATACCTATATCGATGAAATTCTGATCAGCATACTGCAACAGCACATGGCAAATCTACAGCCGGTGCTAACAGGTATTTCCGTTCCATTTCCGGGAAACCTGTATACGGCGCTCCGTTGCGGGCAATGGATCCGGGCCAATTGCCCGGGTACCAAAACCGTGATGGGTGGCGGGTTTCCCAATACGGAACTGCGTTCACTTTCAGATCCGCGCGTTTTTGAATTTATCGATTTCATTACCCTGGACGATGGTGAGGCACCGGTGGAGGCCCTGATTGAACATGTTACCGGTAAGCGGGAGCAGGCCGAACTCAAAAGAACGATGCTGCAGGAAAACGGCCAGGTAATTTATTACAACAACCAGTCCTGTAAGGATTATCAACAGGCAGATACAGGTACACCCGATTATTCCGATCTCTTGCTCGACCGGTATATTTCGGCTATTGAGGTGGTGAATCCCATGCACCGGATGTGGAGTGATGGCCGTTGGAATAAACTTACAATGGCCCATGGATGCTATTGGGGAAAGTGTACCTTCTGCGATATTTCGCTGGATTATATCAGGCTATATGAGCCGATTGCTGCCCAACTGCTTTGCGACAGGATGGAAACCATTATCCGGCAAACAGGTCAGAATGGTTTTCATTTTGTAGACGAAGCCGCACCACCGGCATTGATGCGCGAACTGGCATTGGAAATCATTCGCCGCAAAATGGTGGTCAGCTGGTGGACCAATGTTCGTTTTGAAAAGAGTTTTACCCGCGATTTGTGTTTGTTGCTGAAAGCTTCCGGTTGCATTGCCGTATCCGGCGGACTGGAAGTAGCATCGGACCGGCTGTTGAAGCTGATACAAAAAGGTATTACCGTTGCCCAGGTTGCAAAGGTTAACCGGTATTTTACCGAAGCAGGTATCATGGTACATGCGTACCTGATGTATGGGTTTCCTACACAGACTGCGCAGGAAACCATAGATTCTCTCGAAATGACCCGGCAGATGTTCCGGATGGGCATTTTGCAGTCGGCCTTCTGGCATCTTTTTACCATGACGGCACATAGTCCCGTAGGACTGGAACCTGAAAAATTTGGTGTAAAAAAACGCAAGGAAGAAACGGGCAGCTTTGCCAACAATGATGTGGAACATATTGATCCTGCCGGAGC
>JAQTZD010000093.1 GCA_028687975.1 Sediminibacterium sp. | reverse complement strand
AGAAATGGAATATGCCCATCCAAAATTGGGGATTCATACTCCATCAGTTCTTAACTATCTTTGAAAACAGATGCCAACTCTAATAACAGCTACTTACTCGTTTACACAAAGTATTTTACAGTCTCGAAAAAAGCCATCTTAATTAATATAATTATTCCCGTCATCTATCTTTTGTTTTTCCTCCTGCTTAGCTTGGAGAAACTGACTCATGAAACGAGATATTTTGTGGCTGAAAACTCATCTACTTTGCTTGTGGTTCAGCTACTAATTTCAGCGGCGACTTTTTTTATCTTTAAGGGAAGTTGTGTAAGGGTTGCCATAGTTGGTTTATACCTCGTGTTTCTTGCTTTTTGGTATGCGACTGCTGGAAGTTTTAATCCTCTATAAAAACTTCCATTAATGATTTTTATGCCCTGCCTAGTCCTAATAAAGGTTCGAATGTATAAGTAAGAATAGTGCGAATCGATGGTGTTGTTTTTTTTCTTCGGAGAGAATCCGCCACCTTTTTAAATTGCTCTGCGAAATCTGCACGTTTAAAAAGTGTAGTGCTATCAGGTTGGCCGGGCAAATTATAACACTGGAATCGTTTCAGATAATCCGGTGTTGAATCTTTACCGGGCTTCTGCGCAAAGCTGTTATTAATCATTAAGGCTAGGGTGCAAAAAAACAGCATAAAAGCACTTTACAACTAATAGCCAAAAAGGGACCAACATGACCCGTACAATCTATCTGGGCGGTTATGTATACCAGAACGACAGCCTGCAGATGCTGTCTCATGAGGAAGGTAGGATACGGAAGAAGGGCGACAGCAGTTATGTGTACGATTACTATATCAAGGATCATTTGGGGAACACGCGGATGGTGTTAACAGACGAAGAACAGACAGACGCCTACCCTGTAGCGAGCCTTGAGACCAGTACATTGAACAATGAGAAGATCTACTACAACATCCCGGACGACGGATCCACACGTGTAAACAAGAACACGGTAGCAGGCTACCCTACGGACAGTTATACAGACCCGAACGATTATATCCATCGGTTGAGCGGAAGCGGAACAAAAGTAGGGACGAGCATAACGCTGAAGGTGATGGCAGGAGACAGTTATCATATCCGGGCGAACAGTTGGTACCGTTTAAACGGGGTAAGCCCAGGAACGCCTGTAAATCCACTAACGAGTATAATAGCGGCCTTGGCCGGAGGGTTGGCAGAAGCAGGAGGCTGGAAGAACACGAGCGCCTACCTTCAATCGAGCGGTATCCTTGACCCCGCGGTAACGGACCTGTTGAACAGCCAGACAGGCTCATCGGGCAAGCCGAAAGCGTATGTGAACTGGCTGCTGCTGGATGAGCAGTACCGGTATGCAGGAGGCGGGTATGAACAGGTAGGAGACAACGAGGAGTTCAAGACGCATATCAAGACAGGATTAACGGTTAATAAGAACGGATATCTGTATATTTATGTGAGCAACGAGACCCCGAACGTTGACGTGTTCTTTGATAATGTACAGGTGAGTCATGTAAGAGGCCCATTGCTGGAAGAGACGCATTACTATCCGTTTGGGTTGACGATGGCGGGGATTAGTTCTAAGGCGGCTGGGAAGTTGGAGAATAGGTTTAAGTATAATGAGGGAACAGAAAGGACAACTGATTTGGATTTGAATTGGGATGAAACCTATTTCAGGAGTTATGATGCGCAGATAGGAAGGTTCCATCAGGTTGACCCACTGGCGGATTTCTTTGAAGGAATTTCTCCTTACGTTTATGTTGAGAATAATCCGATTTTGTACAATGATCCTTATGGGTTATCTAAGATTTCAGACAATACGCTGCCTGAAGTTGTAGTCACATCTGTAAGGCATAAGAAACCATCATTAACACCATCGGCACCGACTAGTTTGCCCAATGCCGCACCTTTGGCGTTAGTTCCAAAAGGAAGTACTTCCACGCCACAACCGGCACAGAGCGGATCATTGCATACAGTTACAGTAACACCAAGAGTAAACATATCTTCATTAGGTACATCGGCGGATATAGCTACCCGCTTAATAAACTCTGGCAGGATTAACTTTGATCAAATTCATTCTGCGCCGTCTAATCCAAGATTTGCCAATGATTTGGCAAATGCGGATGATAATATACGAGATGTAGCTGCCGGTCGTCAGATGCGTACAAGTGAATATGGTGATGCCAGAGGAAGCATGGTAACAATAGATCCGCGTTTAGTAAGGATGCTTGATCGGTTGAGCCAGGAATATACGTTAGAGATATCGGAAATAGCAGGGGGTGATCATAGTGCAAACTCGCGGCATTATTCAGGAATTGCAATAGATGTTGTGCGAATAGGTGGCCGACCGGTGAACTCAAAAAACCCACATTATCGTGCATTGATGCAACGAGCGAGGGCGTTGGGCGCGACAGAGGTTATAGGCCCGGGAAGTAAAGGACATGGAACGCATGTTCATATAGCATTGCCAAGGTAAAAAGTATATAAATGAAATCAGAAAAAAAAATATTTAAAATCGTTATTGCGCTTAGCTTGCTGCTAAGCGTTGTAAACACTTCGTATGGACAGAATGGGATTAAGAAAGAAGTAATGGATATGCTTACGAAAGTTGTAGACTGGACAGAACAAGTTATGGAAGACATAGATAAGACAAGTTCAGCTAAGTATATTATAACAAGACAAGTTCCGTATGAAGGTTCTTCAAAAAAAATACCTATTACAGTTGATGTACGAGAGGGCGTTATTAGGAAATTAAGTTTCTCTTCGTATGATGAAAGCTTTACTACTGCTGGCAAAGAGATGTATTATTTTGATAATAAAGGAACACTGATTAGTCATGTGAACAAACCTACCGGTACGCTTACACATGTGATTTTATCTGCTCCGTATGTTATGATTTATTCAAAATCTGGCAACAAACTCACTAATAATTCTTTGTTTACGGATGATATGGCATATCTCGTTTTAGCGCAGGAAAAATATATAGTTGACTATTATCTGTCCAATTTTACTGGGATAAAGTATTCTACATTTAATATTGATCTGAATGAATCTTTCATTGTTAAAACAGTAATCCCGACAAATCTTTACAGCAGTCCGAATTTTAAATCTCCTGTAGTTAAGAGGCTACCGAAAGGGTATGGATTGCATTATTTAGATAGATCAGAAAAGCAGGACTCTTTGCCTGGTAAAGAAAAGTGGATATGGCTGAAGGTTCGTGATAATAAAAAAGCAGTCGGTTGGGTATGGGGTCACCCCTCTGTTATAAAGACATATTGAGATTTACGTTCTCAAGCCACTCTTGCCGAGTGGCTTTTTTATTGTGCGAGTTATTGCACTTGCCTTTTGTTAAGGAGACATCAATAAAAATCTAGATGAACTCTCTATTATTCGAATTCATTTGTTTCACTTAGTTTAACTGTTTAAATAATTCTCTGTCGGTTAGTTGAGCGTTCAATGCATTATCTTCACTACTGTTCGTGATATAATTGACATTGCTAACAGACGAAGAACAGACAGACGCCTACCCTGTAGCGAGCCTTGAGACCAGTACATTGAACAATGAGAAGATCTACTACAACATCCCGGACGACGGATCCACACGTGTAAACAAGAACACGGTAGCAGGCTACCCTACGGACAGTTATACAGACCCGAACGATTATATCCATCGGTTGAGCGGAAGCGGAACAAAAGTAGGGACGAGCATAACGCTGAAGGTGATGGCAGGAGACAGTTATCATATCCGAGCGAACAGTTGGTACCGTTTAAACGGGGTAAGCCCAGGAACGCCTGTAAATCCGCTAACGAGTATAATAGCAGCATTGGCCGGAGGGTTGGCAGAAGCAGGAGGCTGGAAGAACACGAGCGCCTACCTTCAATCGAGTGGTATCCTTGACCCCGCGGTAACGGGCCTGTTGAACAGCCAGACAGGGGCATCGGGCAAGCCGAAAGCGTATGTGAACTGGCTGCTGCTGGATGAGCAGTACCGGTATGCAGGAGGCGGGTATGAACAGGTAGGGGATAATGAGGAGTTCAAGACGCATATCAAGACAGGATTAACGGTTAATAAGAATGGATATCTGTATATTTATGTGAGCAACGAGACACCGAACGTTGACGTGTTCTTTGATAATGTACAGGTGAGCCATGTAAGAGGCCCATTGCTGGAAGAGACGCATTACTATCCGTTCGGGTTGACGATGGCGGGGATATCCTCAAAGGCTGCTGGGAAGTTGGAAAATAGGTTTAAGTATAATGGGAACAAGCTTGAAAGTGGAGAGTTCTCTGATGGGTCAGGTTTAGAAATGTATGACTTTAATGCTCGCACTTATGACCAGCAGATAGGTAGGTTTATGCAGATAGACCCAGAGGTAGAAGATGGGCAGGAAAGTTGGACACCATATCACTTTGGATTCAATAACCCACCTTTACGTAGTGACCCAGATGGTAAAAATCCGATATGGGGTATTTATCGAGCTGCTCGAATACTCGCCAAAGTTGTTGAGTGGTCAACAAGTCAGAGTACAATAGCCCCAATATCATTAACGCCAACAATTCTTCGGGATGGAACATCTGTCGTTAGAACTGCAATGGATTTACAGACCTTGAAAGAAATGCGGGTGAATATGGAAGGAAAACCCGAAACTGGCGGTACAAACAATGAAAAAGTACAATCTTTACAGAAAGAGATAGGAAGCCTCGAAAAGTCCAGCAAGTCGTTAGAGAAAAACGTTAAGGAGCATGAACAAAAGTTGAAGGATTATAAAGCAGACCCTGATAAAAATGATAATAAGGGTTTACTGAAAGATGCCAAACCAGAAGTTCGTGAAAAGATAATAAATGGACGTGTGAAGGAATTAGAACGTCAGATTAAGAAGAATGAGGGCGAATTGCGAAAGGCTAATAAACAATTGGAAAATAAAAAAGAAGAATTAAATAATTTATCTAATTCAAAGTGAACATAATGACAAACATCACCATTAATGAAATTGAACAAATGTTCAGGCTGATAATAACCAAGTTGAAAAATGAAGGGTTTGATAAGATTGACTTTGATGAGAACGAGTATTGGGTTATATCAGCTGATGAGATGTTCGACTTTTCTCACGCCCCAAGCCCCTCGGTAGGTTCACTGAATGATGATGTAAACTACATGAAAAAGGCTATCGAAGAAGGGGCGGTATATTCTTATAGCGAATTGGACAGGTTAGCGTCTTTGCTAAAAGTAATAAGTGAAAAGCAAGCGCCGTCAATTATAAAAAAATAAGGTATGAATAATCAGGAATTTGTAGATGCGATTAAGATTGCAGTTGTTCGTGATTCTATCAAATCGATTGATGAGGTGTTACAACACCCGCCAGGGAGAAACCCTGAAAGACGACTGGTAGATATGTTTCTTTAGGTGAAATTATTGAAATCGATAAGTCATTGCTTGAACTTTGTGATATGCCAATAAACGCCGAAGCCACGCGTTTAAGTACAACATCTCCATGGAGAATAGTTATAAGTAATTAAAGAATGAAATTATTTATTAGTCTAATTCTATTTTCATTTTCGTTTTTGTTTGGTAGCCTTTAGTTCTTTGTGTAAATAGTTAAGTAACTGTATTAGGGTATATCCCCGGGAGGTGTAGTGAAGTGAGGCGAAGCGTAGCGGAGCCGAACGGAACGAAACCTCCCGGGACGCGGCCATCATGTGACCCCTATTTTTTACCTTTAAATACAATTTACTCAATGGACGAACAACAACAACAACAACCGCTTCCCAAAGACTTCTTCAAGCAATTCAAGAGCAAAGAGGAATTCCATTCTTTTTTCAACCAGCTCTTCAAGCAGGGTGTGGAGGAAATGCTTAAAGGCGAGCTGGACCAGCACCTGGGTTATGAAAAACACAGCCAGGAAGGTCGCAACAGCGGTAACAGCCGCAATGGCTCGTATAAGAAAAAAGTAAAAACCGATTCCCTGGGCGATATGGTCTTGAATATTCCCCGGGACCGTAACAGCGAATTTGAGCCCCAATTAATCCCCAAAGGCCAGCGCATGAGCGACAAGCTGGAAGAGGCTATTATCGGCATGTACAGCCGCGGAATGACCACTTCCGACATCTCTGAACAGGTCAAGGAAGTATACGGTGTAGATGTCAGCGAAGGCACCATCTCCAATGTGACCAACCGGATCATGGAGCACGTCAAAGAATGGCAACAGCGTCCGCTGGAGCAGGTATACTTTACCGTTTGGATGGATGGCATTGTGCTGAAGGTAAAACACAATGGCAAATACATCAACAAGTGCATCTACATCGTTATCGGGCTGCGTAAAGACGGCCTCAAGGAGGTACTCGGCATGTGGATGGCTGAAACTGAATCTGCTTCTTTCTGGATGAGTGTACTAACAGATCTCAAGGCCCGGGGTGTAGAGGACATCCTGATCGCCTGTACTGACAACCTGAAAGGGTTTACCGACGCCATCAAAGGCGTTTTCCCGCAGGCCATTACCCAACTCTGCATTGTTCACCAGATCCGTAACAGTTGCAGGTACGTGGTATGGAAGGACCGTAAAATCTTCTGCAGCGACCTCAAAGCCGTGTATGCAGCACCTACCCGGGAAGCAGCGGAGCGGGCTCTCAGTAGCTTTGCTGAGAAATGGGAGCACAAATACAAACATGCCATCCAGTCCTGGCGAACGAATTGGGATAATCTGACCAGTTATTTTGATTTTCCCCTGGAGATCAGAAAGATCATCTATACCACCAACACCATCGAAAACCTTAACCGGAGTATCCGGAAATACACCAAAACCAAAGTACAGTTTACCGATGACCAGGCGGCTCAAAAAGCAGTTTACCTGGCCATCATGAATATCCAAAAGAAATGGAATATGCCCATCCAAAATTGGGGATTCATACTCCATCAGTTCTTAACTATCTTTGAAAACAGATGCCAACTCTAATAACAGCTACTTACTCGTTTACACAAAGTATTTTACAGTCTCTTTGTCTTTGATGGCAGGTTCGAGGTCATCGATCTCGTGAATGTTATTCGTAAATATCTTTTCTGTGTCCGAGATCAATTACATCAACGGAGAGTATGTTGTCGAAAATGTCGTAGATAATGCGGTAGTTGGCAACCCTTATTCGGTACCCGTCTCTTCCTTTTAGTTTTTTGTATCCCTGTGGGCGCGGGTTATTGGCTAGGCTAAGGATGGCGGTTTTTATTTTAGAGTAATATGGTTCATCAATTTTCTCTAAATTTTTTTGGACCGCTTTCTCAATCCTTATTTTATACATTTTTCCTTCTTTTGGCTTCTATCTGCCTAAAAGCGGTAGCAGCATCTACAAAAGCCTGTTTCTTTTTTTTAGCTTTATCGTAGGCACGAATGTCTGCAAGCTCTTCGAGTTCTTCCAGTAATTGCTTATAGGCTTTTATCGGAAGTACGGCAGATATTTTCTTACCCTTCTGGTCTGTTATAAAAGTGGTGGTTGTCATAGTGATCAAATTTATAAAATAAAGTGCGTAAACTTTCTATTTTAACATCCTGTATATTGGTCAGCCAAAAGGCGGAGATAAATATAGGACGTGATCGTATTTAATATTTATGTAATTTGTATTATGCTGATCATTTAAAAACTAAAAGGAAATAGGTTATGGGCATATTCGTCAATAGATCATTTCCACGTACAAATTTACAGCAACCTCCTCTTCACTTTTTCCCATAATGCACTAAAAGGATTTTCTGCTGTGGGCGCCCATTCCCGGATCTCTTCCTGAATGCTGTTTTTCCTTTTGGCGGAGGCTTCTGCAAAGAAGTGCCGGACAATTTCGGTATCCTGTTCGTATGCTGTGCGTTGGGTGATGGCTTCCAGCTCTTCCTGCAGTTCCACTTTCAACTCATAAGTGCCTGTTGGGAGCAGGAGCTTGGCCAGTACAGGCATCAGTTCTATTAACAACAAAATGGCCACCAGCAGATAATAACGGAATGCAACTGCATTGCTGTTCGCTATCAGGTGGTTCAGCGCTTCTATTCGGGTGATGAATCCATTGTTCAATAAAGTGGCAAAGGTTTGCTGCTCCTGTTGTATCTGCGTGTCCATCGCTTTTAGTATGCTGTCTGCCCGCGCTATTTCCGGGGCAAGTTCAGCGGATCTTTTCTTGTATTCCTGGTCCAGTTGCAGATAAGCGGATTGTTTGGCCTGTGCAATGGTTTTTAGTCCGGGTTTTTTACTGCCTCCGGTTCCGTCTGCTTCCTGTATGAATGCTTCCCGCGCTTTGTTTACCTCGGCGTAGCGGTTCTTCAGTTCTGTTTCTGCGGCCTGTTTCCGCAACAATACTGCGGATCGGTCTTTGCCATATACACTGTCTTGCCGGTTCCTTTTTTCTTTCTTCCGAACCTCGTTGTCCAGTGAAATTTGCAGGCTGATTTCCTTATCAAATAAAAATACCAGTGCAGGCTGCGCCATAAACAAGCCGATGGATACCGCCAGCAATCCACGGAACAGCAGGGGCAAGAATTTTTGTTTGCCCTTTCGCATGCCTTTGATCAGGGCCCGGTCTATCTGGAGTATAATCCATCCCATCAGCAGGCCCAATAAAATGGCTGTATACATGCTGGCGACCACGGTACTGAAAAAATAGGCCCAGGCCAGGGTAGCAAAGGTCCAGGTACCCAGCACCAGCATTCCGATAATGGCATATCGCCCCCGGTCAACTGCACAATCGGTTAACAACTGCTCATCTGCGGTAGAGAGCCACCATAAAAAACGGGTTCTGCGGGAGGGGGATGCTTGTGCCACCATAACAACGATTTGATCGGGTTATCCGTTGCCGGTTCTGCTTTTAAACCGGTTAAAACGAGGTTGGTGGTTGGTTGGAAGCCCAAAGAAACGATATTTTGACCTATTTTAACCATTTTGGTCCGGAAACGCCCAGTTCCCAAAGCAAATACTACCTTTGCCGCTTAATAAAATTTAGTATGAAGACGGACAAGAATTCGGTCATTGGGTTTGTGTTGCTTGGGGCGTTGTTTATTTTGTATTTCTGGTACACCGGACAGCAACAATCAGCCATACTTAAATTGAAGCAGCAGCAGGAGGATTCCCTGGCAAAAGTGGCTGCTGCCAAGGTTAAACTGCAGGATACGGTTGCAGCCAAGCTCGACTCTTTAAAAAGAGATACTGCCGTGCGTAAAGCGGCTGCGGGTAATTTCGCCGACGCTGCTGTAGGTACAGAGCAGGAAATTACTGTGGAGAATGAAGTGCTGAAAGCTACTTTTACTAATAAGGGCGCACAAATCAAAAAGGTTGAACTCAAAAAATACAAGGACGGTTCCGGTAATCTGGTGGTACTCTCCGATAAGAGCAGCATCAGTTACAACATCAATACCGGTGCAGGTGTGAGCGCCCGTTCCGAGTCACTGTTTTTTACTGCAGCTTCGGTTGAGCAGGGTGCACAGGGTGAACAGATCGTGAAGTTTTTCATCGATGGCCTCAACGGTCAGCGTGTGGCACACGAATTTACCGTTAAGCCCAATGATTACAAGATCGACTGGAAGTTGCAGATGAACGGAGCAGATCAGTTACTGACCAACAATTCCCTCAACTTCAACTGGCATGTGGCTACTACACAAATGGAGAGGACTGCTGGTTATGAAAGACAGGTGTCCAATATCTGTTTTTCAGAGGGCAATGATTTTGATTATATCTCTTCCAAAACCGAACATACTTTTGGCATGCCGGTTCAGTGGGTGAGTGTGGTACAACAGTTTTTCAACAGTACCCTGATCGCCGACAACAGTTTTACCGGCGGAGACATTAAGTGGGAACGTAAAACAGATACTTCTCACCACCTGGCTACCACTACTACCAACCTGCAGATGAAGATTCCTGCCGCTGCAGCCATCAGCATTCCTTTCCACTTTTATATTGGCCCAAGCGATTACGAGCTCCTGAAAAAACAGGCTCCTGAAATGGATAAGATCGTGAACCTTGGTAGGGATATGTACTCTTTTGTTCGTCCGATCAACAAGTACATCATCATGAAAGTGTTCGATTTCTTTGCAGGATTCGTTACCAACTATGGTTGGGTGGTATTGCTGCTGACACTTTTCATTCGACTGGTTACTGCGCCGCTTACTTACAGCAGTTACCTCAGTGGCGCCAAGATGAAAGCCATGCGTCCTGAACTGGATACGCTGAAAAAGAAATTCGGCGACGACCAGCAGGGATTTGCCATGGAGCAGATGAAGTTGTTCAGAGAAGCAG
>JAQTZD010000158.1 GCA_028687975.1 Sediminibacterium sp. | reverse complement strand
ACCTGTGCCGATAATATCGCCCGTAAAGAACTGTGTACTGAGCTTGTTCTGCTGGATATTAAAGAAGGCCTGGCAGAAGGTAAGGCGCAGGATATGATGCAGACTGCAGCTTTACTCGGATTCGACACCAAAGTGGTTGGAAGCACCAACGATTATTCAAAAACTGCCGGTAGCAGTGTAGTAGTGATCACTTCCGGTATTCCACGTAAACCCGGCATGACCAGGGAAGAACTGATCGGCACCAATGCAGGCATTGTAAAAGGCGTTGCAGAAAACATTTTAAAATATTCTCCGGATGCAATCATCATTGTGATCAGCAATCCAATGGATACCATGACTTACCTGGCACTGAAATCTACCGGTTTACCAAAGAACAGAATCATTGGTATGGGTGGTACATTAGACAGCAGCCGCTTTAAATACCAATTGAGCCAGCACCTTGGCTGCAGCCCTTCCGACCTGAATGCGGTAGTAGTTGGCGGACACGGAGACACTACCATGATTCCACTGATCCGTTATGCAACCTGGAACAGCGCACCAGTAACCGATTTCCTGACTGCAGAACAGCAGCAGCAAATTGTGAACGACACCATGGTGGGTGGCGCAACTTTAACCAAACTCATCGGAACTTCTGCATGGTATGCACCAGGTGCTGCCGGAGCTGCATTGGTAGAAAGCATTGTTCGCGATCAGAAAAAATTATTTACCTGCTGTGTTAAACTGGACGGTGAATACGGACAGAAAGACATCTGTTTGGGTGTTCCGGTAACCATTGGTAAAAATGGCTGGGAAAAAATCATCGACTTCAAACTGAATGCAGAAGAACAAGCTGCCTTCAACAAGAGTGCAGATGCCGTTCGCAACATGAACGAAGTGTTGAGCACTTTATAATACGAATGAACATCAATTGAGATCCCGGTTGCGAAAGTGATCGGGATTTTTTATGCAGGTCAGCGCAGCAACTGCATGGCTGTTTGGCTGATCAAGGCAATATCCTGCCCGCGCATGCATTTGAAATGCCCTTTGGGGCATTGGCGGGTACCATAGTTGGAACAGGGCTGGCAAGACAGGCCCGGCACGATAAAGTTGGTATGTGCTGTTCCGGAAGCATGTTGCTGCAATTGCTTTTGGCCATAGTAGGGCTCCACATCGAGCAAGGGCGAAGTACCGCCCCAGATTGCCAGCACTTTTTTGTTGAAGGCACAGGCAATGTACTGAAGGCCTGTATCGTGCGAAATCACCAGCCTCGATCTGCGCACGATATCGGCAGATTCGTGCAGGCTGAACTTTCCACATGCATTGTATACTTTCACAGGGTCCACTGCTGCAATGGCTTCCCCTTCTGCACGATCCTCCTTTCCACCAACCAGGATGATGGGAAATTCCATGCTACTGCAGAGTTCCTTCAATTTTTCTACCGGAAGCTTTTTGGTAAAATAAGATGCACCGATCACAATGGCAATAAACCCAGCGCTGTGCGACATCGGAATATCATTCGCTTTGATGTGCTGGTGTTCCGGAATAAAATAATCCAGTCCCATTCCATCGTCCACAGCGCCGGTGGGCGCAATGGCATCCAGGCAACGATCCGTGATATGCCTTTTGGGCATCCGGTTGATACCGAAGCGGGTCAGCAGGAATTTCTGAAAACTCAGTTTATCATACGCCAGTACCGGAACCTGCAATTTCATCCGGATGATGGTGGTTCTGAAATTCTTGTGCAGGTCTATGATATAATCAAACTGCTCGGCTTTCAGTTCTTTGATCAGTTCGCCGAGGTTGTTGTTGAAATAATGAAACTGATCTATGTAGGGATTGGCTTCTGTAACGGCTTTGAAGGAATGCTTGGTTAAAAAATGAACTCTGGCGCCGGGAACCTGCTGCTTCAAACAGCGGATCGCAGGCGAAGCAAGAACAATATCCCCGATGGAGGAAAAGCGAATGACCAGGAATTTTTTATTGCTCCACATAGTTCAGGTCCTTGTGAAAGGTTTCTTCAGTAAAGTAAAAAGCAATTATCGAAATGGTCATCACCACCAACCCTGTGATTACACCGCTTTGCAGCAAACCCCATCCCCAGTTTTTCTGAAACAGGTCCAGGAACATCAGGTTAATGAACGGCAATGCACCGCGCACCATATTGGGAATGGTGGTGGCTGCTGTGGCACGTAGGTTGGTACCAAACTGTTCTGCACCCATGGTTACAAAAATGGCCCAGAAACCGGTACTGAATCCCAGCAAACCGCAAATGCCGTACATCCGCACATCGCTGTTGTTGTAACTGCTGAAGAAAAGTCCGAGGGCCAGGATGCTCAGGATATAAAAAGTAAGCAGGGCTTTTTTCCTGCTCATAAAATACTGACTCACCAAACCAATCAGGATATCGCCAATGGCAATGCCCACATAAGCATACATGATGGCTCTGCCACTGTCGATCGCATTTGTTCCATAAATATCTGTGGCAAACCGGTTGCTCAGATTCACCAGGACGCCGATCACGTACCAGGTAGGCAATCCGATCAGGATAGCCAGTATGTATTTTCTGAATCTTTTCCAGTTGTTGAAGAACATCAGGAAATTACCCCGCTGTACA
>JAQTZD010000092.1 GCA_028687975.1 Sediminibacterium sp. | reverse complement strand
ACTACGATGAACTCCTCAGTATTTCCACCGAGTTCAAGGGCCGCCTGATGGCAGAAGTATATCATTACCTGAAAGACCGGCACGAGTTGGGCTACATTGGTTTCTTCGACGACGACCTGGAGATATCCGTTTCCGGCATCAACCGCCTGCTCGAAATGGCGGTACAACACAACCTGGATGCCTTTCAGCCTGCAACCACACACGATAGTTTTACCAGTCATGCTTTCACGGCTCAATTGCCCGATACCGAACTGGCGCCCGTAGATTGGGTAGAAATAATGTGTCCTTTTTATCGCAAAAGCATTTTTGATGCGGCGGCTGAATTTTATGCCTGGAATATTTCCTCTTATGGCATCGACAATTATGCGATTCCTTTTTTTCAGAAAACCATGGGACTGGATCGAACGGCCGTGATTCACGCAGTTTCGGTAAAACACCTGAAGCCGGTGACAACCGGCGATAAAATTTTTTCCAACGGTCTCAGCGCAAGGCAGGAGGGAGAACGCATTCGTTCCGAACTGCTTCGCAGAATCAAAGTCATCAACAAAAATTCGGGAAATGTTTTTCCTGCAGACTTTCTGAAACGCGTGTACGAATACAGAACTTTTCGCTACAACAAATGGAAAAGAGACATCAAAAGATGGTTGGGCTTCAAAACCACTTAAATTAGCAGCATGAACTGGACCAAATTGCGCAATTTTCTTTGGATCGATACCCGCTTTCATTTTATCTCGAAGATTTCCCGCGGTGGCAGGCTCTTAGACATTGGTACTTCCGACGGTCAAACCCTGAACCATTTCCGCGAAGCGCGTCCGGACCTGCAATTGCATGCAACCGATATCCAGGGCAAGCCGGAATTGTATCCTTCCGGTACGGATTTTTTTAGAGCAGATATTACTTCCGATACACTTCCCTGGCAGGATGCTTCCATGGATGCTATTACCTGCATGCACCTGGTAGAACACATCACCGATTTCAACAACCTCTTTGCGGAATGCAACCGCCTGCTGAAACCAGGTAGTTGTCTTTATATCGAAACCCCGCATCCGAGAACACTGCATCTCTCCATGCCCTACACTTCGCAGGCGGGCCAATTCACCTATAATTTCTACGACGACCTCACCCATCAGCAAATCATGCCGGTTGGTAAAATTGCTGCCCTGGCTGCACCCTTTGGGTTGGCGCCGGTTCAGGTGGGTACTTCGCGCAACTGGCTCTTTGCCCTGCTCTTTCCCTTCTCCTTTTTATTGCCTGCAAGGCAGCGCATTATTTCGCGCGTGCATTTCATTGGCTGGTCGGCCTACATTGTGCTGCGAAAAAATTAAGCCGGCTTATTTCAAACCGTAAGTGATGCCGATCTGCATGGTGCTCTGGCTGGCTTTGGTGCCTGATGCCAGTTCCTGTTTCAGGTACTGGTAACTTCCCGTAATGTAAAAATTATTGATCAGCTCGTACGATGCCTGGATAAACACATCGTCTCTTTTCTTCTGAAAATCAAAAAGGAAAGGGGGTTGTGGCTCTGCCATGTATTGCTGTGCCAATGTGCCCGGTCCTCCCTTGCGAATATGCTGGTAGCGTAAATAGGTTTTCAATCTTGGTAACGGTGTGTAGCGGGCAAACAGGGTGGCCTGGTCAAAATTATTCCCCATCCAGTGACCCAGGCTCAGATCATACTGCGTATAATTCTGCGCAGGCAGCAGGTTGCTGTACACAAAGGGATTCACGCGGGTATATTCTGCGCCGATGGTTAAATAGGGCAGCAGTACATCGGTTACGGAACCTCCCAGCGTATAACCCAGCTGGTTGCGGCTCTTGGCCCGGTTGAACATTTGTGATACCCGTATTTCGTCGATGAACATGCTTCCGTACAAATGTGTTTTCTTCAGGTGGTTCCGCGAACTCACCTGCAAAAAGAACTGTCCGTTGGATCCCGCATTCAGCACATAATTGCTGCGGTTGTTGTCGTAGATCTTGAAAAAATTAAGTGGAATCAGGAAGCCGATATCCATCTGGTCGCTGTACACGATCGATTCTCCCACAGCAATATCCAGTCCCTTCACGGGCTTGAACAACAAGGTATGCGTGGCCATGTACTTGGGGATATAGCGGATGCGGATGTCTCCGCTCACGCCTCCGGAATTGGTGCGATAGGTGGCTGCTGAATCCACAATATTGGAATTGAGCCAGGCATGCATATAGTTAAACTGCAACCACTTGAATGGCCGGTAATCGAAACGCATATACGGATAACTCGGCGCTTTCTGCGACAACACAATTCTTCCGTTCTCTCCGTATCCCCATTGCACATGATCCTTACCCACACTAATGGATCCGTTCTTCCAGCTGTAACTCAGGTGCGCACGCACTTCGCTGTAGTTCCTGCTTGTGGCAGTGGGATTGTACAATTGTATGATGCCCGGTTCCGGACTTTCTTTCCTGAAAGTATCGAGGCCATTGCCGCTTTCGGAATAATCGCGGTAATAAAATTGAAAGGCAAACTGTTTGGCCTGTCCTCTGAACTCCAGTCCATGGCTCATTTGCGTAAAACTTTTTCCGCCGCCACTTACCCGCATCAGTCCGCCGATCGGATCCGCACTTAGCTGAAAATCTTTCCGGTGCACAAATAATCCGCGCAGGCGTCCGTTGGCATCTTTGCGAATCAGCCGCAGTTTTGCGCTGTCCGTTCCTTCCACCGGTTTGTATTCCTGTTGGTAAAATGCCAGCTCCTTTTTTTCAATATCGCTCAGCTTATCAGATTGTTGTTCCAGTTCCTGCAACAGGGTCGCGATCTGCTGTCTGCTCACTGGTTGTATGATGTCCTGAAAATCGATCAGCCCTTTCTGGGCAAACCGATACAGATAGGGATACACTTCGCTCCGGGAATTTTCCCATACGGTTTGCGCCGTTAAAACAAAAGGTATCAGTACAATTGCTAGGATTAGTTTAATACGCATTCTGGTCGCCTCTAATGATGTTGATGACTGTTTGTAATATGATCTGGCAATCGAGCCAGAATGTCCAGCGGTGGATATAATAAAGATCAAAGTCTACCCTGCGCTGCATATCGCCGGGGTTGCGGGTTTCGCCCCTGCATCCGTTCACCTGCGCCCAACCGGTAATACCGGGTAATACAATATGGCGCAGCATATAATTGTCTACCGTATGCATGGAGGCAATGTTCAGTGGAGTGGGATGCGGCCGGGGTCCTACCACACTCATGTTGCCCAGCAATACATTCAGGAACTGCGGCAGTTCATCGAGGTTGGTCTTGCGCAGGAATCTTCCGATGAGGGTTACCCTCGGATCATTCTTCCGGGCCTGCTGGTATTGTCCGTTATGGTCTACATCCCTGCTTTCCTGCACCATGGTGCGGAACTTGTAACAGGTGATGCGCTGATTGTTCAGCCCCCATCGTTCCTGCTTAAAAAACACCGATCCCCTCGATGTGAGTTTGATAAACAATGCAATGATCGGGAACAGCACCAGGCCCACCGTGGCAAATACCAGGATGGAAAAGCAGATGTCGAATGCCCGCTTCAGCAATTTGTTCTGCCAGCGGTCCAGCGGCAGTTCGCGCACGCTGATGGTCGGCATCATACCAATATTGTCTACCCGGATCGTAGAGGATGCGTATTGCTGCAGATCGGGGAGCAGACGCACTTTGGTGCGGTTGTAATCGCAGATCTCCATGCAGCGCTGAATATTGGTGTAATCGCTGTTGGGAAGGGCAATCACTACTTCGTCTACCAGTTCGGTTTGCAATACATGGTTCAGTGTACTGATATTGCCATAGTACTTGCATCCGTTGATCTTTGCGGGTTGCTCATCGATCAGGCCCACACATTCATAGCCGTAGTAATAATATTTATTGATGGTTTCGTAGTAATTCACCGCAGCAGGAGTCGATCCCACCAGCAGGATTTTATCGTAGAGTTTTCCCTGGTGCAGGGCCGCATGCACACTCTTGCGCAACAGGTACTTGATGGCAGCCACCACTACGAAGATATTGCCCAGGTAGGCCCAGAAAAACCTTGGCGTGTAGATATCGTTCAGGTTCAGGAAGAACAGGGCCGAGCTCTGCAGGATGGCCAGCAACAGGGTATTGTAGGCAATGAATACGATTTCCTCCGAGAATTTATTCGACCGGCGGTCGGCATACAGTTTGGACACCTGCGACAACACATACCAGAATACCACTGAAAGGGCCAGGAAGGTTCCGTTGAAGCCTGTTCCGAAATCCCCGAAATGAATCAACAGGGTCACCAGGTAGGCTACCAGGATGGCCAGTGCATCTGCCAGGTAACGGGTGATATTGTAGATTCGGAGGTTTTTCTTCATAACAGGGTATGGCCACCTGTATGGGCAGCTGAGTCGGGCTCGTGAAGGTAAATAATTATCCCGATTTGCTCCCTTGTTCCAGGGAAAATCACATTTTCTTTATCTGGATTGATTTTCAGCAGTATACGCTGTATAAGACTTGGTTAAAAACCCTATTTTTTCTGCATACAATGCCGATCCCGGAAACAGCTCTTGCAGCTCTTTTTTGGTGAGCAGGCGGATTTCTTCTACCTGTTTCCTGGCTGCTGCCGCATCCTTGGCCCTGCCAATATGTCCCAGCGTAAAGCGTTGGGTTAGCCAGCGCCGCACCGGTTTGGGGAAATATTGGAAAAAAGGAAATACCCAGTGTGGTTCTACCGGAAACCAGTAATTGGGGGTCTGTATATAATGATATCGTCCCACCCGAAGCACTTCGGCGGCCATTTTCTGCTGGTTCTCCCAGGTAAACAGGTGTTCGATCACCGAATTGGAAAATACAATGTCGTAACTCTTGTCGGTAATCCCGTCTAAATGGGTGGCATCGCCCCGGAGTGTGGTGAACGGAGGCTGTGTAGGCGGGGCCGCTTCGAGGTTCAGCAGGGTAATGGATACCCCGGGTTCATCAAATCCCATCCCCCCTCCAGAATGCTTCGGTTCCGCCGATATCCAAGATGGTAACCGGTCTGGGCAGCCGGTTCAGCAGTTGTCTGAACTGCTCAAAGCGCCGAAGCCTGAACTGATGAGAAAAGGATTGTGGATTGGTATTGTCTGAAACTTTTTTAACGATTTCTTGCAGCATCACTCAGCGTATAATTTTCCCTGGTTGGAGGAACCCGGCCAAAAATAAGACTTCTGGCATTACCTTTGCCGCATGCAGCATAAACTGGTGAAAATCATCAATACCTCCAATAACCCCCTGCCCGAATATGCCACGCCCGGTTCTTCCGGTATGGACCTGCGGGCCTTTCTTCCGGAACCGGTGGTTTTGGCGCCGATGGAAAGGGCCCTGATTCCGACCGGGCTCTTCATAGAACTGCCGGAAAACACAGAAGCCCAGGTACGGCCCAGAAGCGGTCTGGCCATCAAACAGGGCATTACCTGTTTGAATGCTCCCGGCACCGTAGACGCCGATTACCGGGGCGAGCTGAAAGTGATCCTGATTAACCTGTCTGCCGAGCCTCAAACCATCCATTCCGGCGACCGGATTGCCCAGATGGTGATTCAGCAGGTGGAAAAAATTTCCTGGCAGCCCGTGGATGGTCTGGAAGATTCTGTTCGGGGTGCAGGTGGTTTTGGCAGCACCGGAAAACAATAATGCCGGAATTTTTAATGAATTTGAAATGAAACAACCCTTTATACTGGCCCTTTTGATCCTTGCACTTGCTTCCTGTAAAACAGTGAAGAAAGTAGCTACGATCCAGGAAGCCATTACCAAAAAAGATACTACCCAAACGGTGATGATCACCGCTACACCCAAGGTAGACTCCGCCACGATTGTGCAGGGCATCATGGACAGAGTACGCAAAACACGCATCGACTTCAACACGTTCAATGCCAAGATCAAAGTGGATTACGAAAGCGCTTCGGGCAGCGACAATTATACAGCCTACCTGAGCATGGTGAAAGACAGCATGATCTATGTGCGCATCAAAGGTTCCTTCCTCGGCATCTCTGCGGTGGGCCTGGAAGTGAAGATCAACAAAGACAGTGTGGTGCTGGTTCGCAAAGTGGGCGATAAATATGTACAGAACAGGGCCATCGGCTACCTGCAGGAATCCACCGAAATTCCGTTCGACTTCTACACCCTGCAGGACCTGCTCATTGGCAATCCTATTTTTCTAGACAGCAATATTGTATCGTACAAAGACGGTACGGAGAACCTGCTGGTGCTTACCGTGGGCAATATCTTCAAACACCTGATTACCTTATCGCACAACGATTTTGTGATCACGCACAGCAAGCTCGACGACGTAGACCTGCAGCGCAACAGAACCTGCGACATCAGTTTCAGCAACTACCAGCCCCTGGGCCCTTATCAGTTTGCCACCTACCGCAAAATTGTGGTTGCGGAGAAGTCCAAACTCGATATCAACCTCGATTTCAAGGAATTCTCCCTAAACGAACCGTTAAAATATGCCTTCGAAGTGCCAAGAAATTACAAGCGTAAGTAATTTAGTTGGGTTTCCTGCGTTTTACTATTCATTCAATATTTAGCTCAATCCTATGTTAAAGAAGTTATACCTGCTGTTCTTTGTTTTTTTCCTCGGTGGGGTGGCTTTGCATGCCCAGACCCGCGACGAATTGCAGAAGCGCAAGCAGGAGATCATGAAAGAACTGGAAGAGCTGAACCTGGAATACAGTAGAACCCAGAACAACAAGAAGACCTCCCTGAAACAGCTGGCCCTGATCAAGAAAAAAATCAATGCCCGCCAAGACCTGGTCAACGACATCAACAAGGAAGTAAAGCAACTGGATGAAACCATTTACCTGAACGAGCGCGATATCTATCGCCTTAAAAAGGAACTGGACACCCTGAAAATGAAATATGCCAAAAGCATTGTGTTTGCTTACAAAAACAGGAGCAGCTACGCGTACCTCAACTTCCTGTTTTCTGCCGGTAACTTCAACGATGCCATCAAAAGAGTGGAATACCTGAAGAGTTATCGCCGCAACCGCGAAACCCAGGCCAATACCATTGTTAAATCCGAAGCCCTGCTGAAAGACAAAATCGGCGTGCTGAGCAACAATAAAAAAGAACGCCTGAGTACCCTGGAAGTGCAGAACAAGCAATTGCAGGTGTTGCAGGAAGATAAAAAAGAACAGGACCAGGTGGTTGCCCAGCTCAAAGGCAAGGAAAAGGAACTGAACGCGCAAATTAAAGAGCGCGAAAAACAAAGACAGAAAGTACAGCTGGCCATCAACGCCGTAATCCGCAGGGAAATTGAAGAAGCCCGCAAGCGCGATGAAGCCAAACGCCAGAAAGCCCTGGAAGAGCAGCGCAGACTGCAGGCTCAGTCTAAACCGGCCACTGATGCGGCTCCCAAATCGAACGGTACTACGCCCAAAGTGGCTAAACGTTCTGCCGACAATGAACCCATTGCCGGACTCAGCAGCGCTTCCAAAGACCGTTCTTATTCTCCGCTGGAATCCACTCCGGAAGGAATGGAAATGTCGCTGAATTTCGAAAACAACAAAGGCCGTTTGCCATGGCCGGTTTCCAACGGGGTGGTGACCATCGACTTTGGTATTACCCAGATGGAAGGCACCCGCCTGAACCAAAAATCCGATGGTATTGAAATTGCCGTTCCGGTTGGTTCTGCCGTGCGTTGCGTGGCCGATGGGGAAGTGGTTTCCACCACAGAAATTGCCGGTGAAATGGTGGTGTTGGTAAAACACGGTAAATACTTTACCGGGTACAAAAACCTGTCTTCCGTGAATGTGTCCAGGGGCCAGGACGTGAAAGCCGGCTCTGTACTGGGCAAATCCGGTACCTCCATTGATGGCGAAGGCGCTATTCTTTTCATGATCATGAACGACCGGGCGGTATTCCAAAATCCGAAGCCCTGGCTGAAATCCCGATAATTACGATTATATTGTAGCAATTTCCGATACGAAGTGGGTGCATGGCCCATGGATTCCCCCCTGAAGAACCAGTAACATTTAAACACGTTAGTGAATGAAACAGTTGTTGGTAGTATTCGGTATGTTTTGTTTTTGTCCTGCTACGGATGCGCAGGACTTTAAAAAGAAATGGGGTTTCGGAATCCAGTTAACAGACCGTACTTTAGGCTTTAGTTTCAGGTATACACTTTCTCCTGCTTCGGCTGTACAGGCCGTTGCCGCTCCTTTTAAAACAACGTCATCCGATCATTTGGGCACGTTCCGTTACTACGGTTTGCGCTATACCTGCAAGATTCCCGCAGATGTAGATTATGCTTTGCGCATTGAGCCTTATATCATGGCAAGTGCCGGCTGGCTGAATTATGAACCTGCCAAACCGGACAACAGTTTATTGCGGATGAGCAGCAGCATTACCACAACTACCAGCGCTAAAACCCTGCCGGTTTTTTGTACCGGCGCCGGGCTGGAATGGTGGATGGGCAAGCTGGTAAGCCTTTCGGCAGAACTGGATTATGGTCGCTTGCGGGTGAATGGGGGCGAAGCAGATTATGCTTTTATGGGTGCCGCCGGTCTGCATGTTTTCCTGAAGTAAGCCGGGCAATTTCTGTATCTTGTTGCAAAGTCATTTATGCAACAGTATATACTTGCTTTTGATCAGGGCACTACCAGCAGCCGTGCCATTGTGTTCGATAAAAAAGGAACCATTGTTTCATCGGCACAAAAAGAATTCACGCAGTTTTTTCCGCAACCGGGTTGGGTGGAACACGATGCCAACGAAATCTGGAGCACACAGATTGGTGTGGCTGCAGAAGCTGTTTCCAAAGTTGGTTTGAGTATTAAAAATATGGCGGCCATCGGCATCACCAACCAGCGCGAAACCACCGTGGTTTGGGACAAGGTTTCCGGCCAGCCTGTGTACAACGCCATTGTATGGCAAGACAGAAGAACCGCCGATTACTGCGATACCTTAAAAGCCAATGGCCATGCCGCTGAAATTCAGCAGAAGACCGGCCTCATCATCGACGCTTATTTTTCCGCTACCAAAGTAAAATGGATTCTGGACAATGTTGATGGGGCAAGAGCCCGTGCCGAAAAAGGCGAACTGCTCTTTGGTACCATCGACAGCTGGCTGGTTTGGAAACTGACCAACGGCAAAGTGCATGTAACCGATGTGTCCAATGCTTCGCGTACCATGCTTTTCAACATACACGCCCTCGACTGGGATTATGAATTGCTGGAACTTTTTACCATTCCTGCTTCCATGCTGCCTGCGGTGAAAAGCAGCAGTGAAATTTACGGACACACAGAAACCGCACTGGCTGCGCATTCCGTGCCTATTGCAGGTATCGCCGGTGATCAGCAGGCTGCCCTCTTCGGGCAACAGTGCACCAGCCCCGGTATGGTGAAGAATACTTATGGTACCGGTTGTTTTATGCTGATGAATACCGGTAACAGGCCCGTTACTTCTACCAACAACCTGCTTACGACGGTTGCCTGGCAGATTAATGGGGAAACAAGCTATGCACTGGAAGGCAGTGTGTTCATTGCCGGTGCCGTGGTGCAATGGCTAAGAGATGGTCTTAAAATTATTCGCAGCGCTGCCGAAGTGGAACGCCTGGCACTGGAAGTAAACGATACCGGCGGCGTATACATTGTTCCTGCATTTGCAGGGCTGGGTGCGCCTTACTGGAACCAGCATGCCAAAGGCACCATCGTAGGCATTACGCGGGGCACCACCAGCGGCCATATTGCCCGTGCTGCCCTGGAAAGCATTGCCTATCAAACCATGGATCTGCTGAAAGCGATGGAAGCAGATTCGGGTATTGCCATTAAAGAACTGCGTGTGGATGGTGGCGCTACGGCCAATAACCTTTTGATGCAGTTCCAGAGCGATCTGCTGCAAACAACGGTGATCCGGCCCACCACCACCGAAACCACTGCATTGGGTGCTGCTTACCTGGCCGGACTGGCTGTTGGGTATTGGTCCAATGTAGAAGAGATTCAGGCGCTCTGGCAAAAAGAGCGGGTCTTTACACCGCAGATGCCTGCTGTGCAACGCAATGAACTGGCAGCGGGCTGGAGCAAAGCTGTGGGTGCTGCGATGAGTTATTAATTTGATGAATTGGAATCATGAACAGAAGTACCATGCTGGCTGCAGCCTTGCAGCAGCAAGAATTTGATGTTGTAATTATTGGAGGAGGCGCTACTGGTTTGGGCGCGGCACTGGATGCTGCTTCCAGGGGATGTTCCACCTTGTTGGTGGAGCAATTTGATTTTGGTAAAGGCACTTCCAGCCGTTCTACCAAACTGGTGCATGGCGGGGTTCGCTACCTGGCGCAGGGAAATATTAAACTGGTGAAAGAAGCATTGCGCGAAAGAGGCTTCCTGCTGAAAAACGCGCCTGCACTCACTTCCACACAACCCTTTGTGGTTCCTGTTTTCAGCTGGTGGGAAAAAATATATTACACGCTGGGGCTGATGTT
>JAQTZD010000091.1 GCA_028687975.1 Sediminibacterium sp. | reverse complement strand
ATTTTTAATATTAAAACATTCACCACCTCTTAAATTAGTAAAAAAAGTGCTTTCAATAAATTTATCTGTATTAACTAAAGGGGTTTTAATTATGTTTAAATAATTATTGTAACTATTTTCAAGATATTTTACAAATCCGGAAACTGAACTATCTCTTTTTTGTATAAAATCTTCTATAAGAACTCCTCTTTTTCTATAAGTGTACCAACCAACTAAATGATCCATAAATACCTCTTTATATGCATCCTTAGTTAGTACTTTTTTATAACATTTGATTTCAAGTTCAATTTCTATGGAATCATTTTTAAACTTCCAATTCCCTTCAAAAGGATATACAAATAGATTTGGATGATAAATTGTATCCAATAGGGATACTTTATTCAGTCCATTTTTTTTTGCTTCTATCTGAAAAGGAAGGATAATCAAAAAAAATAGCTGAATTAATTTATTTGCAAGTTTTTCCATATTGTACTTTTTATCAAAAACATTAGGCACTAGGCACTAAGGGTGACCACTATGGATGAGGTGCTAGAGAACTTAGAATAAACACTAAAGAATTAATTTATTCAATAATGCTTCTAGTGATTGACTGCTTGGCGTTGGCGCATCTGAAAATAGAATATTCATTTTTTTATCTATAATTACATAACGAGGTATTGTTCTAACCCTGAATTTGTTTACCAATTCGCTGTTTGTAGATTCAAGCAAAAGAAAACTTGCCGTTTGTAAAAGTGCTTCAGCTTTATTTGCTCTGATCCAGCTATTGGCATCATCTTCTATTGAGAAGTATAAAAATTTTACTTTGTTGGAAAATTTCAATTCTAAGTCACGGGAAAATTGAAATTCCTCCCTGCACGGTTTACACCAGCTTGCCCAAAAATCGATAAAGAAAATTCGTTCTTTATGTTTTAATAGTATTTCCTTTAAAGAAATCTTCTTTTCAAGATTGTTTGTTAAAAACTGATCATTTCCTGATAAATACTTCTTGGCTGGATTTAAATTTTTATTCGGCTTGAATCTTGTTCCGGAAATTGGAATTTCCACATATAAGATTTTTGCTAAGTAGGATGCTCTTTCCAGTAAGGTGTTTCTAAACTCACCCTTGTAGGAAGTATTTATGTAGTTAACCAGAATGCCATATTGTATTGAATCTTTTATATATGAATAATTTTTATTGAATAAAATAAAATTGTTGAAATGTTCGGCCATAAGTATATCGCTGCCACTGGTATGGTCAATATGCTTGAAATGTAATGAATTACTGAGTTGAGCCACCCGGTTGTCGTATAAGTTTTCCTTTAAGAACAACGCCTTATATGCATTGATCAGATAAAGAGAATCTCTGAAAGAAAAAGATTCAATTTGTTTTAAGCATGCCACTTTAAATCGGCTGGATACTTTCTGTTTTTGAAAAAAGCTATTTGCGAAATCCAAAACAAACTTTTTTTGTTTTGAAATCTTGATTTCGCATTTTAACACTTGTTCAAAAGTGTCAAAAGGTTTGTCCCGGGTTGAAAACATAAATCCTCTGAGGCTATCCGATAAAACAGAAAAGAAATTTAGTTCTGCTGTTCTTCTTTTATTTGAAATATGATTTAAATAAATGCCTTTGTATTCGTCGTTAATAATCTCGATTGAATCATTTGGGTTAACATAAAAGGGGGTTTCGCTAAAATTCTCTTGGATAAGAAAGGCAGGATCTTTTATGTTCAAGGTGTTTACTCCTTTTTTCAATATTATTTCATGCACTTTCCCCCTCTTATCTATATACGTAAAAGACAGTTTGTGTCGGCCATTTTCATGGTCAAAAAGAGCAGTATCTTTAGCCAGTATAATTACATTTGAATGGTTACTCCTTGCATTTGGTTGAGCAGTAATTTGTGTAACAATGAATAAATGAATGAATAGTAGATATTTCATTTCAGCATGTTTAACGTATGTAGGATTTATTTCTTCTTCACCTGATTTGTTAAGTTAGCTTTTTTCGTTATCCTATTATTTTAACTTTTTAAAGCCACCGATCAACGGATTAATCAGATTGATTTTCAATTGAATAGGATTTTGTTCTTTGATAAAGCCCTATGATCAATTTTTTAAAGAACTATTAATTACATTTATCATACATAAACGACTTTATGAAATGTTTGATTTCAGTATTCGTGGTTTTTACTTTATGCGGATGTTCCGGGAGTCGTTTATCTGGAACTAAGTTGAAGGATGATTTAAATGCATGGGTTACTGCATTTAAAGACCGGGTATTCATAAAATGTTTAGAGCACAGCTACCCCAACAGCGACAGTATTTTGTTACTTATAGGAAAAACTGACGCATTTAATCCTTACGATGGTATATACGATTATTTGGATGATCATCATACAGTAATTGATAGCTTAGGCAAAAGCATACCCAAAAACCTGCCACCGCTGTGGATAGAGGATTATAAAGGACAAAATACTTATTTATGTAGTTGCCTGCATTACTATGCAAGCCCGAAGTTGGACTCTATTGCAAAAAGAGAATATAAAGCATATATTCTTGGAATAAAAAAGTGAGATCAACATCCTGCTCGTAAAACTCCCTTGTAGCTATTACAATCAATTGTTTGTACAAAATGAAACACTTTATTACATTAACAGCAATCATCATCGCAACCCTTTCCATACCGGTTGCTGCAATAAGCCAGAACGGGCCGAAGCATCCCAAGGAAAAACTGGATGTATTGTTGATCGGCCAGTTTGATCTCGCTAAAAAAGGTGCGGGTTTCTCTAAGAATACCCTTCTTCTGGGAGAACAGGCTTTTTTGAAAAAATTTGGCAAACCGCTTAAAGCTACCCTTGAACATTCGGAAGAGGAAGAAGCTGATATGAAGCATTATAGCTATAGAGGAGCCAATATCTGGTACTTGAAAAATAACCTGGAGGCTATAAACATCACTTCGGCTGATTACTGTTTTCAAATGTCCAATGGCAGCGTAATCAGTGTGGGGGATCCGATTAGTCTTGTAGCGCATCTTTTTCCATCTTCATGGGCCAATAAAGCTTTTCCTGAACAGGTATTTGTTTCGCTCCGCAATCAAGTCGGTCCCGTAGACGCCCATTTAATTTTTGAATATGATTCAAATACGAATTTGATAAAAGGGATATCCGTTCAATAGCCTTACTTGATTTTGAAAGCCATTCTAAGCAATGATAAATGAATTTAAAAAAATGCTACTTTTATCATATGAAACTCTCTAATGACGAGATAAAAACTATTCAGGAATATTTTCAGGGCAAACCTGTGCTGAAGGCTTTTTTATTTGGCTCATTTTCCCGCGAGGAAGCGTTTGAGGACAGTGATATAGATATCCTGGTTGAACTTGATTATTCTAAGCATATCGGACTTGGTTTTGTAAATATGAAACTTGACTTAGAAGACAAGCTTCACAAAAAAGTCGACCTTGTATCAATTAGCTCAATTTCAAAATATCTTCTTCCCTTCATAAACAATGATAAAAAATTGATTTATGAAAGGTAAAATCGGTGACAAACAACGCTTACTCCACATATTGGAATCTATTTCTGAAATAGAGAATTATATATCAGGAGCTAACTTTGATACGTTCCTTCAAAATTCAATGATGAGATTTGCTACAGTCAAGCAAATTGAAATTATTGGTGAGGCTTCCAACTCTATCACAGAAGAAACAAAAGCCAGGTTTGATGAAATTCAATGGCGTCAAATTATAGGACTGCGACACATACTGGTTCACGAATATTTTGGAGTCGACAATAATTTAATTTGGCAAATTATAGCCAATGACATTCCGGACCTCAAACAAGATATTATAAAAATACTTGCTTCTTTTGTGGATTAATGGTCTTTTTCCCTCAATCCCTCTTTAAAACCAAGTACGCTTACAACACGGTAAAACCGTATTTTTGCAGCCTGAAATTCAAAAAATATGCTGAATAAGCTGGAAGCTATCAAGGCGCGTTTCGATCAGGTTGGTGTGGCGCTTACCAATCCGGAGATTATCAATAACCAGAAGGAATTTGGTATTTACAGCAAGGAATACCGTTCTCTGGAAAAGATTGTACAGCCTTATGAAGCATATATGAAAGTGCTGGCCGATTACCAGTTTGCCAAAGAGGCCCTTACCGGAACCGATGAAGAAATGAGGGAACTGGCCAAAATGGAGCTGCCCGAACTGGAAGAAAAGAAGGAATCGCTGGAAAAAGAGCTTACCAAGCTCCTGATCCCCAAAGATCCGCAGGACGATAAAAATGCCATTCTGGAAATCCGTGCCGGTACCGGCGGAGATGAAGCCAGTCTGTTTGCCGGTGATCTGCTGAGCATGTACCTGAAATATTGTTCCAAAAAAGGCTGGAAAACTTCCATTGTGAGTGAGAGTGAGGGAACCGTGGGCGGTTACAAGGAAGTGATTGTGGAAGTGAGCGGCGAAGATGTATATGGTACCCTGAAATTTGAGAGTGGTGTACACCGCGTTCAGCGGGTACCCAATACCGAAACCCAGGGTAGGGTGCATACATCGGCAGCTACAGTGGCAGTGATGCCCGAAGCGGAAGAGCTGGATTTTGAACTGAAGGAGAGTGATGTAAAAATGGAAACTGCCCGAAGCGGTGGTGCTGGTGGTCAGAACGTAAACAAAGTGGAAACAAAAGTATTCTTAACGCATATTCCTACCGGCGTGGTAGTGGTTTGTCAAACAGAGCGTTCCCAGTTGGGTAACCGCGAAAAAGCCATGACCATGCTTCGTACCAAACTTTATGAAGAGCAGGTGCGTAAGCAGGAAGATGAAATTTCGCGTCAGCGTAAAACCCTGGTAAGTACCGGGGACAGAAGCGCTAAGATCAGAACCTATAACTGGCCTCAGGGACGGGTTACCGATCACCGCATCGGATTAACGTCTTACAATCTCGACGCTGTAATCAACGGAGATATTGATGAGTTCATCGAAGCGCTGCAAATGGCCGAGAATGCGGCGAAAATGGTGAACAATAATTAATTGTTCATTGCCTGATCGTTGAGTTCTTTCAGCCTGAGTTCCCATTTCCAGGCGGTATCCATCATTTTATCAATGTCATATTGGATGTTCCAACCCAGTTTTTTTACTGCGGCTTCGTTGTTGGCATAGATGGCTACCACATCGCCTGCCCTGCGTGGTCCTATTGAATAATTCAGTGGTACACCGCTTACTTTTTCAAATGCCTGTATGGCTTCCAGCACGGTTACCCCCTTGCCGGTGCCCAGGTTGAATACGTCACAGGCGGTTTCGTTTTTCTCTTCCAGCAGGTATTGAATAGCAAGTGTATGGGCATGTGCAATATCGGATACATGAATATAATCTCTTACACAGCTGCCATCCCGGGTATCGTAATCGTTGCCGTGCACCATCATCTTTGGCAGTTTGCCAATGGCTGTTTGCGTAATAGCGGGTACCAGGTTCTGTGGTCTTCCTACAGGTAATTCGCCAATATGCCCGGATGGATGTGCTCCCACCGGATTGAAGTAGCGCAGCAATATGGCGTTGGTTGCGGTTGCTTTGGTGAAGTCTCTGATAACGGTTTCGCCCATTTGTTTGGTAGCGCCATAGGGCGATTCAGCTGGCTTAATCGGTGTTTGCTCTGTTACCGGAATTACATCGGGGTTGCCATATACTGTACAGGATGAAGAGAATACAAAATTGGGTACGCCAAACTCCTGTACACATTTCAGCAGGTTGATCAGCCCGAACATATTGTTTTCGTAGTACAGGATGGGTTCTTCTACCGATTCTCCAACAGCTTTGTATGCTGCAAAATGAATGATACCGTCGATGTCGGTATGTTCCATGAACACGGCCTGTGTTTCTTCAAAATTCTTCAGGTCTACCGAATAATTTTTGATTTTCTTTCCGGTAATGGTTTCAATACCGGACAAGGCTATGGAAGTTGATCTGGAAAAGTCATCGATGGAAATAACATCAAATCCGTTTTCTACTAAATCTATGATGGTATGTGAACCGATGAAACCGGTTCCCCCTGTAACAAGAATCTTAGGCATACTATTAGAATATTCTGCAATGTAAAACTATAAACTGAGAACTATCCGAATGCCTTCAAGAATTATACAAACAGTTTGATGATGTAGAAGAAAATGGCAGCTATCAATGCTGAAATAGGGATGGTTAAGATCCAGGCCCAAAGCAGGCTGACTGTTACTCCCCATCTTACTGCGCTGAGCCTTTTGGTAGCGCCTACGCCAATGATGGCACCGGTGATGGTGTGGGTGGTGGATACCGGAATTTTAAAATGTTCTGTAAGAAATAATGTGATTGCTCCTGCAGTTTCTGCAGCCACACCTTCCAGTGGTGTTACCTTGGTGATTTTGGTTCCCATGGTTTTTACAATCTTCCAGCCACCACTCATGGTGCCAATACCAATGCATAAGAAACTGCACAATGGTACCCAGGGATATTCTGAAACAAACTCGTTAAAATCCATTGCTCTGCCACTGGTAGACTTTTCGTAAAAGATCACAGCTGCACCAATAATCCCCATTACCTTCTGTGCATCATTTCCGCCATGCCCCAGACTGAAAGCTGCTGAGGACACCAACTGTAATTTTTTGAACCAGCCTTCGGCTTTATAGGGATTGGATCTTTTGCACAGATGCACGATCAAGATGGTAATAACAAATGCTATGAACATACCAATCAACGGCGCCAGGAAGATGAATAATGCAGTAGGTACCACTTTGGCATAATTGATCACATCCACACCATGCTCGCTGAGTGTGCCGGCATTGGCCAGTGCAGCGCCTATGAATCCGCCCATCAGGGTGTGGGAAGAACTGGACGGAATACCGAACCACCAGGTGATCAGATTCCATACAATGGCTGCAATAATACCCGCCAATACCACTTCGAGGGTGATGAATTCGGCATGCACCCACTTGGCCACCGTATTACCGATCCCGAATTCCTGAAATATATATTTGGAAATGAAAAATGCGGCGAAATTAAAGAACGCTGCCCAGAGCACCGCCTGAAAAGGCGTTAATACCTTCGTAGATACGATGGTTGCAATGGAGTTGGCTGCATCATGAAATCCATTGATGTAGTCGAAGATGAATGCGAGTACTATGATTAAGACCAGTATGGTGAACATAGAAAGAGTTGAAAATTAGCAAACCACAGGCAGTAGAACCGACTATGTGTTAAGCGTATTTAATGATAATAGATTCGATCACATTGGCTGCATCCTCACATTTATCGGTACAGATTTCCATCACCTGATAAATTTCTCTTTTCTTGATCACTTCTTTAAAATCATTTTCCTGCTGAAACAGCATTTCGATACTCATATCAAATACATCATCGGCCTGGTTTTCGATGCTGTTTACCTTTACCATGGCTTCGGTCATTTCGCGCAGGTTCTTCATGTCTCTCAATCCCAACACCGCTTTCCGGATTTCTACAGTACCCTGCAGAATCAGGTCGGCCATTTTCTGAATACCGGTATCGTTCGGATTCACATTGTAGAAATTGATTTTTTTGGCTGTGGCAAATATGTAGTCTGCGATATCGTCGAGTGCGGTTGCCAGGTAGTGGATGTCTTCCCGGTCAAAAGGTGTGATGAAATTTCTTCCGAGTTCGGTGAAGATGCGATGGGTGTTGTCGTCGTTCTTATGTTCCAGGTCTTCGATCTGCGCCCGGATCGCCGCCCTTTTATTCTGGTCGGGCTCACTGACCATTTCTTTTAGTTTCAGACCCATTTCATGTGCTTTTTCAGCAACATCTTCGAAGAGTTCGTAAAAAACAGTGTTTTTTGGCATGAAAAACCGGCCGAACGTATTGGCACCCATAATGTAGATTTTTGCAAAAGTAGCGCAGCCAGCGCCTTGCTACTTTGTTAATGGATAATTAACAATATGATAATATACTAAAAAATCATAATATCTAGTTTCCTCTGCCTGCTTCGCTCTTTTTGCTCTCCAGTGTAAAACCTACGGTAGTTCCTACATCCAGTTTACTGCGGATATGGATGGTTTGGCCATGGGCTTCGACAATGTGCTTGCAAATAGATAAGCCGAGTCCGGTACCTCCCACATCCCGGCTTCTGCCTCGGTCTGTCCGGTAAAAACGTTCAAAAACACGGGAAAGATGCTCTTCTGCAATTCCGATTCCATCGTCACTGAACTCCACCAGCACATGTTTCCCATCGGTTTCATAAACGCTGGCCACTACATTTCCTTCGGTTCTGCCGTATTTTAAGGCGTTGACCACCAGGTTATTGATTACCTGACGAATTTTTTCCTTGTCGGCAAAAACCACAATGGGCGACTCGCAGCCTTTTTTTATGCTGCATTTTACGTTGCGGCTGACTATTTTAATAGAGAGGGTCTCAAAAACTTCCCGGATCAGGTCCTGGATAATAAAATTTTCTTTGTACAGGGGCTGTTCACCGCTTTCCAGCCTGGAAATTTCGTCCAGGTCCTCCACCAGTGCCACCATCCGGTCTACATTCCTGGAGGCGTTCTCCAGAAATTTTTTCCTCACTTCCGGATTGTCGGCAGCGCCTCCCAACAGCGTGTCGATGTATCCCTGAATGGCAAATATGGGGGTCTTGAATTCATGTGCAAGGTTTTGCAGGAATTCACGCCGGTATGCTTCATTGGTTTTGAGCACTTCAATTTCTGCACTTCGTTGTTCCGCCCATTTTTCCACATCCTCCCTTACTTCGTCGATGCCTTTCTGCGGCAGGATGTATTTATAATAGGTTTCCTCCCTTTTGGAGGCCTTGGTCTGGTAAATGAATTTGTAGATCAGCTTGATCTTACGGTAGATAAACGATTCCAGCACAAAGCGAATCAGAAAATAACTGCCGATGAAGGTGACTACCAGCGAAGTGGAGGCAATCAGCCAGTCCGGTCGCAAAAAATAAATGCCTGCAGCAATGGGCAACGATAGGC
Source organism: Sediminibacterium sp. (assembly GCA_028687975.1). GTDB lineage: Bacteria > Bacteroidota > Bacteroidia > Chitinophagales > Chitinophagaceae > Sediminibacterium. Next base: position 1,651 of record JAQTZD010000091.1, on the reverse strand, counting down.
TCAATGCCGTAAGTGCGGATAGCTGCTGTGGAGAAAGGTTTTTGGTCTTGAACATGGCCCGGCTAAGTTAAGGCTTCGGGGGATACAAATACAGGCTGCTATACATCAAACTTGTAGCCCACCCCTTTTACGGTGGTAATACAGTCGATGCCCAGTTTCTGGCGTACTTTTCTGATATGCACATCGATGGTGCGGTCTCCCACAATTACATCGTTGCCCCATACCTGAGAAAGAATCTCATTCCGTAGAAATACCCTTCCCGGGCGGGATGCGAGTAAATAGATAAGTTCAAACTCTTTTTTAGCCAGTATCACTTCCTTCCCGTCGATGATTACCAGGAATTTTACCGGGTCGATGGTGATGTTTCCAACTGTGATGTTTTTGCCCGATTCATTGGTGCCGTTTCCGGTTCTCCTGAACAGTGCATTTACCCGGCTGATCAGCACTTTGGGACTGATGGGCTTGTTCACATAATCATCCGCGCCTGTTTCGAGTCCCTTGATTTGGGAGGCATCGTCGCTGAGCGCCGTAAGGAAAATGATCAGGGTGTCTTTGAAGGCAGGTTGGGAACGCAGAATCTGGCAAACATCTACCCCTGTTTTGCCGGGCATCATGATGTCCAGGATAATCAGATCGGGGTTCAGTTGTTTGGCTTTTTCGATAGCCTCGTTGCCATTGTTGGCTGTGTGAACCGTGTACCCTTCTTTCTCCAGATTAAAACTGATGATTTCCAGAATATCCGGTTCATCGTCTGCAATCAGGATTTGTTTTGCCTTTCCTTCCATGATGTCCCAATGTTTACACAAAGTTAATTTCATTCTGCGGCAAACTGCGGTTTTGTCTTTATTATCTAATTGTTAACTGTAATTGCCGGTCCGGCATCTTATTTGCCGGAATTTGAGCCTATTTTTGCCTGGAATATGCTGAGAATCAAACATTGTTTTACGGTATTCCTGTTGTTGGTGTCGTTGTATTCCTTCGGACAAACCGGTCCGGAAATGCCGCCCATTCCTGCTATGCGCCAATTGCATCACGAGTATATTCTGCGTTCCCTGACCGAAATAGACGGGCTAGGAATGACGCCGGATAAACTGTCTCAAAAAGGCATGGTGGAGGCCCGCCTGGTGATTTCGGGTCTGCAGGCAACCATTGAGAAAAAGGAAACACTCAACGATGGCGATAAGTACAAGTGGCTGAGGGGGGTGAACGAGTTGCTGACGGGCTTTATTGCGGCCTACCAGTCCGGTACCATCAGGGCCAGTCATTACCCGCAACTGATCAGGGCCTACGAAGCTGCAGCAAAACTGGAATGGGATCGTTTTTCCATGGAACCGGTGGTTCGTTCGAATGAACTGGAAGTAGGACAGTTGCTGGTGAACAATTTTGCCCTCAACGGAAATATCGGTATTCCGGCATCGAAGGATTTGCTGATTTTGAAACAGTGCCAGCGGGAACCCGGCAGAATATTAACGGTGCTTTCGCGGAATCCTGTTAACCGGTATGCGGACTCGCTGATAACCATTGCAGCATTGAGAGATCCGGAAGAACTCTATACCTATGCTGCCGCATCCAATGCACTGGGCAAGAAAATACAGTCGGTGAACCATCCGCTGGTAAAGCTGGTATCCCGGCTGGCGCTCACTTCTACCGG
>JAQTZD010000157.1 GCA_028687975.1 Sediminibacterium sp. | reverse complement strand
GGAAATGCTGGAACGTAAGAATCAGGAAAAACGGACCGCTCTCACATCTCTTTCTGATTACTGGAATGCAGACGAAAAGGTAGAAGCGGAGGAGGAGCTGCCTCAAGAGGAAGAAAGCTACAGCAGTGCCAACGGATCTGGAAAACAAAGTAATCCTGCTTTGAACAGTTACCGCAATGTGCAAAGCACATTAGGTTCTTTCTATAAGGACGATAATTCTGAAACGCAGGAACTCCGCAAGCAATTGGAGGAATTAAAGGGAAAACTGGCTGAGAAAGACGTTCCTGCGGGAGTATCGGTAGATAACCAATTGGCATTGATGGAGAAATCCTATCAGATGGCTGCAAAATATCTTCCTTCAGGTACAAATATGGGAGAAGTTGTACCTGCCAATGGTGCTGTTTCTAAGTCGTCTTCGTCTACACAAAAAGAGCAGTTTGTGGCATTCACTTCTACAAGAAAGAACACCGTATCCACCTTGTACCGTGAGCCTAACGATAGTGCCTTTTTAGCAGATTGGAGCCAAAACAAGAACAGCGGTTTTTATACTGCCAGTGCTTTAGAACAAGTGGTACAACCCAAAAACAGTATCAAAGCTTGTGTACAGGAAACGCAGACCATTATCGGTGAAACTGGAGTACGCTTACGGTTACTGGAACCCGCCCAAACGCCTAATCGTAGCATTCCCAAAGGAACAATTTTAACAGCTATTGCCAAACTTGAGGGAGGACGTTTACAGCTCAAAGTTACTTCCATAGAACTGGACGGAAACATCATCCCCGTTGATATTACGATTTATGATCTGGACGGTCAGCAGGGTTTGTATGTGCCCTATTCGCATGAAATGAATGCCCTTACTGAAATGGCTGGCAATATGAGCCAGCAATCCGGGACGAGCCTGATGCTTACCCAATCGGCAGGACAACAGGTTGCCGCTGATTTGAGCCGTGGTGTAGTACAGGGCATTTCGGGCTATTTCTCCAAAAAAGTGAAGACACCGAAAGTTACCTTAAAGGCAGGGCATCAACTGTTCCTAGTTTCCAAAAAATAATGTTAAACATAAATAGAATTAAACAATGAAAAATCACTTAAAAAACTTTTGGGCATTTGCCCTAATGATCGGCTTTACAGTATCTTCTTTTGCACAGGATAGCGAAAAAACGCCTCTTGCTTTAGGCAAGATAGAACCGTACCTTATGGAAGTTACTTATGACAAGACTTCACATCTGATTTTTCCAACCGCTATCCGCTATGTGGATCTGGGCAGTGAATACCTGATTGCAGGAAAAGCAGAAGATGCGGAAAATGTACTTCGTGTAAAAGCATCGGTAAAAGAGTTTGGAACCGAAACCAATTTTTCGGTGATTACCGATGACGGTCGCTTTTACAGTTTCAATGTGCATTACAGCTCATCCCCGGAGGTGTTGAGTTATGACCTGCTGACGATGCAAAAGGCAGTGGATAAAGCGGATGGAAACGATGTGCTTTTTGAAGAATTGGGTAATAACTCACCATCACTGGCAGGCTTATTACTGGAAACAATTTACAAAAACGATAAGCGCATTGTAAAGCATATTGGGGCGAAAAGTTTCGGCATACAGTTTATTCTGAAAGGAATTTATATCCATAATGGTAAATACTATTTCCATACGGAACTCGCAAACCTTACCAATGTTCCTTTCCAGATTGATTTTATGAATTTCAAGGTAGTGGACAAAAAAATCGCAAAGCGTACTGTGGTACAGGAAAGACCCATGATACCACTACGTACTTACAAGCTACTCAGTGAGATTGGTGGTAAAACAACCCAACAAAATGTATTCCTGTTGGATCAGTTTACCATTGCCGATGACAAGGTGTTATTGATTGAGATTTTCGAGAAGAACGGGGGCAGACATCAGACATTTCAGGTAGAAAATTCCGACTTGATTAAGGCTCGCTTGATTAACGATATGCATCTAAAATTTTAGTAATCCATTAAAATAACGATAGAAAAATGAAAAAGTATATTTATATAATGATGTTCTTCCTTATAGGCATCACTATCTCACAGGCACAACGAATGCTGCCTAAACAGAAAGGCCTGGAGGTAAACGCAGGAATCTTATCCGATGTCTATCCCGACAGGAACTACTATCTCAATATTGGAATGACCTTAAACGGTAAAAATGGTAATTATCAGCTTTGGGCATTGGAATATACGTACCAGTATGATGAGTATAAAAACCTCCGCTTACCACAGGAAACCTACACATCAGAAGGTGGTTATAGTTTCTTCATGTTGGGTGATACCCGTAAGAACATTACCCTGAATGCAGCAATAACTGGTGTACTGGGTTATGAAAGCATTAACCGTGGCGAAGCTTTGTTGTATGACGGGGCAAAAATACTGACTGAGGACAATTTCATTTACGGCGCAGGCGGACGGCTGTCTTTTGAAACATACCTGTCCGACCGTTTTGTGTTGATTCTTCAGGGTCGCACAAAAGTTTTGTGGGGTACGGACCTGGAACAGTTCCGACCTTCAGCCGGTCTGGGATTGAGGATTAACTTTTAAAATATAAAACAATGATAACATTTTTTAATAAATTCAGAATAGGATTACTGTCAATGTATGTATTGCTGGGAATCCTGATAAGTTCCGTTTCATCCTGTAGCAAAGACGAACTGGAAATACAAAATGATTTCCCTTTTGAGGTAAAGGTGATGCC
>JAQTZD010000090.1 GCA_028687975.1 Sediminibacterium sp. | reverse complement strand
TATTGTCTGTATGTCCGCCAATTTCCACGCGCAGCGATGCATTGTCTGTTAATACCTGGTACAGTTTTTCCAGCTCAATAAATGCATCGGCCGGAAGACTGAATTCGTTGGAAGCAAACTGAATGTTGCGGAACGTAAGCGAGGCATTCAGTTCAATGGGTTGCAGGGCAATGTCTTTTCGGTACACACTATCTGGCATGCGGCTGCCCAGTTCGTAAAGTTCGTTGTAGTAGAGGTATCCCTTTCTGTTTACGGAGAACGTATAATTTTTTCCCAGCGGAAGGGTAACCAGGTAAGCGCCCGTTTCATCGGTCTGCACTTTCATGAGCGGTGTACCGGTTTCGTTGTTGATCAGTTCAACAGTAGAAGGAAGTTTTTTACCTGTTTTGCGATCGGTGATCACTCCTTTAACATAGAACGTTCTGTTGGGCCGGATATCAGGACGCAGTTCAAATTTGTACAAATCCAGCAGGCCACGGCTGTCGCTGCGGTCGCTGGCATAATAAGCGGTTAACCCGTCTGCGGAAACGGCAAGGCTGCCTTCGTTTTCGATGGTATTGATGGGATAGCCCAGGTTCTCCGGCTTGCCCCATTTGCCCTCCGGATTTTTTCGGATAAGGAACAAATCGGAACCGCCATATCCGGTTAAACCGTTGGAGGTAAAATACAAAGACTGGTTGTCTGCATGAATAAAGGGAGCCAGGTCGTCGCCGGCAGAATTGATTTCAGGTCCCATGTTTTCTGCAGGAGACCATTGACCGTTGGGCAGGCGATGGCTAACATAAAGATCGGAACCGCCATAACCACCGGGCCGGTCGCTGCTGAAATACAACGTGCTTTTATCGGGGCTGAGTGATGGAGAACTTTCCCAGAACTCGGTGTTCACTGCAGTACCCAGGTTCTGCGGCTCGCTCCATCCCTGCGGCGTATAATAGGAAATGTATAAATCGAAATTGCCATAACCACCCACATTGAATCTGCCAGTGAAGAGCATCCATTCTCCATCCTGTGAAACAGTGATGGCGCCTTTCTGTTCTTCGAGATTGATATCTCCTTCGATCAGCGAAGCCTTGCCAAAATCATGTCCGCGCATGGCGCTTTGAAAAAAATCTTCCCTGCGGTGATCACCTCTTCTGGTGAACACGAGCAAACTGTCTGTAACCGTAACAGAGGGATAGTATTCTGCAAAGGCAGAGTTTACACTGTCTCCCAGGTTCACCGGAACAAACGCATAATGATCAGCAGGATGACTGGCAGCAAAGTCGAGTGCAAACTGGTAAGATTTTTTCCGGTATTCCGCGCTCTTGATGCTGCGTTCATTGAGTTTGGGTAATTGCAGAAAACGGTTCACTGCCTGCAGCGCATCTTCGAACTGACCATTGCCAGCGAGGTTGATGGAGTAGGGAAGTTCGTAAACCCGAAAATAAACACTGTCGAGTTGTTTGGCTTTTTCGTAAAACAGGAGGGAACGTTTGTATTGCTTCAGCTGACCGAACGTTCCGGCCAGCGACAAATAACCATCTACAAAACTGCTGTCGTCTTTCACCGTTTTCAGCAACAGGGGAACGGCTTCCCGAAAAGCATCTTCGCGCAGCAGGCCAATGGCTTTTTCGTAGAGGGCCATGACTTTTCTGTTCACTTTTTCCGGATCATATTGCTGAGCGTTTGCAGCGCCACCAGTTACCAGCAGCCATATCAAAATGAGTAGCTTTCTTTTCATTGCAAAAACAATATCGGAAAAAACAGGCAGAGCAGATTGTTAAAAAGCAATTGCCGGAAGGGATCAGCGGATGTTCAGGTATTTGTGCACCTGCACACTCATGCGCCATTGGGGATTTTCCTGAATGTATTCGATAATCTGCGGCGTCATTTCTGCAGCTTTGTCCCATTCGGGCTGTAAGTAAAGTTTACAGTGCGGGCCCACCTGCGCAGCATATTGTTCGGCCCATTCAAAATCGTGTTTGTTGTAGATGACTACTTTTAGTTCGTTGGCCGCGGCAATGACTTCGGGCAGAGGCGCTTTGAATTTTTTGGGGGAAAGGCAGATCCAGTCCCAATCGCCGGAAAGCGGAGAAGAACCGGAGGTTTCCATATTGGTTTCAAAACCATGTTCGTGCAGCAGGGCAGTGAGTTCGTTCAGGTTGTGCAGCAAGGGTTCGCCACCGGTTATAACGGCCAACCTTCCGGGAAATTTAGCCGCTTCTTCCACAATGGAAGTAACCGGCAGAGCAGGATGTTTGGAAGCATCCCAGCTGTCTTTTACATCGCACCAGAAACAACCCACATCGCATCCGCCCAAACGGATGAAATAGGCCGCTCTACCCTGGTGAAAGCCTTCACCCTGCAGGGTATAGAATGCCTCCATAACGGGCAATGTGGAAACTACGGGTGATGTTTGCATTAGTTGTCTCTGTTGTTACGATAAGCCAGCATGGTGTTTTTGAGCAGACCTGCAATGGTCATCAGACCAACGCCACCCGGAACCGGGGTGATGGCGCTGCATTTTGGGGCAACGGAATGGTACTGCACATCGCCCTTGATGCGGAATCCTTTTTTGGCAGTTGGATCGGTTACGCGGGTAATGCCCACATCCACCACAACGGCGCCCTCTTTGACCATTTCGGGTAAAACAAATTCGGGTTTGCCCAGTGCGGCAACAAGGATGTCTGCCTGCAGGCAAATTTCTTTCAGGTTATGTGTATGTGAATGACAAAGCGTAACCGTACAGTTGCCCTGCGCAATATTGCTGCTCAGTAAAATGCTCATGGGGCGGCCCACAATATTGCTTCGGCCGATCACAACGGCATGTTTTCCTTTGGTATCAATCTTAAAATGCTCGAGCATCAGCAGGATGCCGTAAGGAGTGGCCGGAATAAAGGTAGGCAGGCCCTGTACCAGTTTGCCGATATTGGAAGGATGAAATCCATCCACATCCTTGGCGGGGTTGATGGCTTCGATTACTTTTTGTTCGCTGATGTGTTTGGGCAGGGGAAGCTGCACCAGTATGCCGTCTACACCTGGATCGTTGTTCAGTTTTTCGATGGCAGCCAGCAATACCGCTTCTTCCACATTTTCATCCAAACGGACCAGAGAAGACTGAAAACCGGTTTCTTCACAATTTTTTACTTTACTGGCTACATAAGTTTCGCTGGCACCGTTGTTGCCCACCAGGATGGCAGCAAGGTGGGGGGCGGGTTTACCAGCTTTCAGTAAAGCATCGGTCTGGGACAGGAGATCTTCCTTAACAGAAGCGGCGGCAATTTTTCCATCTAGTACTAACATGGCTGCAAAACTATTTTAAATTGTGTTTTCACCCGCGAATAATCTTTGAAAAGGTACATTTGCATATTAATCCTGTTATATGGAACAACAGCCCAACAACCAGTTGAACATCGAAATAAGTGAAGAAACAGCCGAAGGTACCTATGCCAACCTGGCCATTATCACCCACAGCAATGCAGAGTTTGTGATCGATTTTGTGAATGTGATGCCCGGAACACCCAAGAGCAAGGTAAAATCCCGGATCATTTTTACGCCCATGCACGCCAAGCGATTCATGAAGGCGCTGGAAGAAAACATCGATCGGTATGAGGCAGCAAACGGCACCATACAGGACCTGGAACAGATCGAGATTCCTATGCATTTTGGCGGACCAACCGCACAGGCATAAACGGATTACAATAAACCCTCATCTGAAAAGCTGAAATAACCTTCCTGGCTAACGATGATGTGGTCTGTTACTAAAATGTCTAAAAAAGATGCGGCGGTTTTGATCTTTTTGGTCAGTAATTCGTCTGCAGAACTGGGTTGCAGGTTTCCGCTCGGATGGTTGTGACATAGAATAATTCCTGTGGAATTGTTCTCCAGCGCCTTCTTCAGAATGATGCGTGGATCGGCCACTGTACCGGTGATGCCGCCTTCGCTGATGATTTCAAAATGCACCACTTTATTGGCCCTGTTCAGGAAGAGCACCGCAAACACTTCGTGGTGCAAGTATTGCAGGCGGGCCTGCAGGTAACCAGCCGCATCGCGGCTGCTGCCGATTCTTTCTTTTTTCTGCACAGCGGCGCTCCGTCGAACACCCAATTCGAGGGAAGCTGCAATGCCAATGGCTTTGGCCTCACCCAGCCCTTTAATTTTAAGCCGCACCATTTCTTTGGGGCTCAGGCCGGCCAGTTTATGCAAATCGTTTCCGGAAGCTTGCAATAATTTTTTTGCAATACCCACTGCAGATTCCTGGGGGGTGCCGGTATTGATTAAAATGGCCAGTAATTCCGCGTTGCTCAGGGCCTGGGAGCCCTTCTGAATCAGTTTGTTGCGGGGCTGATCGTCTGCTGCCCAATCCCTAATAGAACATTTCCTCATAATACACACAATTGTAAAATCAAAATACAATTTCCTGATCGAATTGATATCTTCGCGGAATATTCCACATAAGCATACCCCATTTATATGAATCCTTCTGTTAAGATATTCTCCGGCACGGGTTCTCAGAAGCTGGCAGAAAAAATTGCACACCGTTTCGGTGCCTCTATTGGAAAAATCAATATCCAGAAATTCAGCGACGGTGAGTTTCAGCCAATCTTCCTCGAAAGTATCCGTGGAGATTATGTTTTTTTAGTGCAGAGCACCTATGCGCCAACAGACAATCTGATGGAGTTGTTGCTGATGATCGATGCAGCTAAAAGGGCCAGTGCACACCGGATCATTGCAGTCATTCCGTATTACGGATTTGCCCGCCAGGACCGGAAAGACAAACCCCGTGTAGCCATCGGCGCCAAACTGATCGCCACCCTGCTGGAAGCAGCAGGAGCAGACCGCGTAATTACCATGGACCTCCATGCAGCACAGATCCAGGGCTTCTTTGATGTACCGGTAGACCACTTAGACAGTTCCGCTATTTTCATTCCATACATTGAACAACTGAAACTGCAGAACCTGGCATTTGCTGCACCGGATGTGGGCAGTACCAACCGCGTAAGGGAAATCGCCAGCTACTTCAATGCAGAAATGGTGATCTGCGATAAGCACCGGAAGCGTGCCAATGAAATCGCCAGCATGGTGGTCATCGGAGATGTAGCAGGAAAAGACATTGTACTGGTAGACGATATTTGTGATACCGGCGGTACCCTGGCCAAAGCGGCAGGATTGCTGAAAGAAAAAGGCGCCAACAGTGTAAGGGCCCTGATTACCCATCCGGTACTGAGCGGCAACGCCTACGAAAACATCGAAAACAGTGTACTGGAAGAACTGATCGTTTGCGATACCATTCCGCTGAAAAAAGAATCCAAAAAAATCAAAGCCATTTCCGTGGCCGATCTGTTTGCGATCGCCATCCGGAATGCTTATGAAAATAAGAGTATTACCAGCCTCTTCATCCATTCGCAACTGCGGGGAAGAGAGAAGTAAAAAATACCGCTAAAAATCAAGGCAATTAATTCATAATCAATGGGTTAATTGCCTTTTTTTATGCAATTGGGGCAAAAAAGCCTCGCAATGCCTTAAAACTCCCTTCTTTCCCTTACCTTCGCGGTCCAAAATTTATAAAAATGAAAACAATTACAATCGAAGGTGTTCTGAGGACCGAACATGGCAAAAAAGCCGCCCGCCAGATTCGCTCTCAGGAAAATGTGCCGGGTGTAATTTACGGGGGTGCTGAGGAGGTAAATTTTTACGCTCCTGCGAAGGCTTTCAAGCCTTTAGTGTACACTGGTGAATTTCAGTTGGCAGAAGTAAGCGTAGGTGGAAAAAAATACAAATGTATTTTGAAAGACCTGCAGTTCGACAAAGTAAGCGATCAACTGATTCACGTTGACTTGCTGGAGCTGGTTGGTGACAAGAAAGTAGTCGCTACCCTGCCTATTAAATTTACAGGAACATCCATTGGTGTAAAGAATGGTGGTAAACTGGTTACTAAAATCAAAGCGTTGAAGATTAAGGCTCTGCCAAAAGACCTGACTTCTACCATTGAAGTAGACATTACCGATCTGGAACTGAATGGAAACATCCGTGTAGAAGACGTGAAAGCGCCTAACATGGAAATCCTGAACTCACCGCGTATTCCTATTGCATCTGTGGTAATGACCCGCCAGCTGAAGCAGGAAGAAGCCAAAGAAGAAAAGAAGAAGTAATTCTCCTGATATCATTCAAAAGGTCCGGTTTTACCGGGCCTTTTTTTGTGCAGGAATGTGGATGAAGAACGTGCTGCCTGCACCCTTGCTGCTGGTAACACTTAAACGGGCGTTGGATTTTTCCAGAAACTCCCTGCAGAGTTTCAGACCCAGCCCGGTACCTTTTTCATGAGCTGTTCCCTGGGTGGTGTAAAAAGAATCGGAGAACAGGCGCTCAACCTCCTCGCTGTTCATGCCCACTCCAAAATCCTTGATGGCAATAACTGTTTCGGCAGCGGAGGCGGTGGAGGTGGCGGAGATTTCGATCAGGCTGTTTTCGTAACTGAATTTAATGGCATTGGAAAGAATATTGCGCAGCGCCAGTTTCAGGTGATCCGGATCGATCCACACATACAAATCATCGGCCAGGTTGCTGAGCCGGATATTTTTTGAATTGGCCATCGGCGTTTTCAACGCCACGACTTCCTCAATCACAGCCCGGACAGGAACATTTTCCGGAGAAGCAATCATACCGGCCATCTGGTTCCGGCTCCACAGCAGCAGGCTGTTGAGGTTGAGTTGCATATCGTCTATCTGCCTGGTAAGTTTACCGGTCATTTCTTTGAATTCATCGGGCGTAATAAAGTCTCTGTTCAGCAGGTCCAGTGCGCTTTTTAACTGCGCTACAGGCGACCGCAGGTCGTGGGCAACAATCGAAAACAATTTCTCTTTATTCTTATTCATGGTTTCCAGCTCCGTATTTTTTTCGCGGATCAGGAGCAGCAGGGCGCTTTGCTGGTATTTGAAATAGAGCAGGCAAAGTGCAGACATGCCTACACTGAGTGCGGTATTGGCAATGACCCGGTTGGGGGGAACGGATCCGTAAAGGAAAGAGCTGTTCAGCACCAGTTTAATGCCAATAAAGGCCGCACAGTTCAGAAAAGCCATCCAGTAAATGAACCGTCTGTTGTTGTAGAAGATCAGGGTCATGATGAGGTTCGTATAAAGAAAGTACTCGGTGCCGTTGCGGAAAAAAATAGCCTGAATGGAAAAAATGATGATGAAACCGTAAGAAATCATCAGTCTTACTTCCCTGGTTTTACCGTAATAATGCAGCACCAGAACCAGGATATTGCTCAATACAGACAGGAGGTTGAGGGAAGTCAGGAAATATTCCTCGTTGGTAAAGTTCAGCACCATGAAAAAGGCAATCACCGGAATGTTGACAGCCATCACCAGGTTGATGACCTCAATTTTCTTGCGCTCCAGATAATCCAGATCAGGGGTAACTCCAAGCCGGAGCAGTTTTCTGTACAAGTCGAAGGCAGGACTTCTAAGAATATTGGTCATGGATCAGCAATCTGATGTGAAGGTACAGAAACGGGGCTGATTTTATCAGATACTTTGCAGGTTTATCACAAGGAGCTACTTTTGCGGGCATGCATAAATTCCTGATCATAGGCCTGGGCAATATAGGAGACGAATACCGTCATACCCGACATAATATCGGCTTCGACGTATTGGATGCATTTGTACGCAAACACAACGGGTTCTTTAAAACAGACCGGCTGGCAGAAGTGGCGGAGGTAAAGTGGAAGGGGAAAACCTTTGTGTGCATCAAGCCCACCACCTACATGAACCTGAGCGGGAAGGCATTCAAGTATTGGCTGGACAAGGAAAAACTGGATGTATCTGCCACCCTGACCATTGTAGACGATCTGGCCCTGCCCCTGAGTAAGATCCGGCTGCGGGGAACAGGAAGCGATGCAGGACACAACGGCCTGAAAGATATACAGCTCATGCTGGGCACGGATGCCTACCCTAAACTGCGGTTCGGCATCGGAAACAACTTCCCCAAGGGCGGGCAGGTGAACTTTGTACTGGGCAAATGGTTGCCGGAGGAAAAGCCGGTGGTAGACCGGAAAATAGCCGCCTGTTCCGAAATAATAGAGCAGTTTGCCGCCATCGGGCTGGAAAAAACCATGAATACGGTAAATAATTTAAGCTTCACATAATAAAAACAGCTCTTTCGTAGTTATAAGCATGGAAATATAATTCATGTAATCCGTTCCGTACCCGGAGCCAAAGCTCCAACAGGGATTATCTGGTTACTATTTTAAATGTGTCGTACTATGAAAATTTTTTGCGTTGGCCGAAATTATGCCGATCATGCAAAAGAACTGGGCAACGCCGTTCCGGAGGAGCCGGTGATCTTCATGAAACCCAAGACTGCCCTGCTGCAGTCCCATACTCCATTTTATTACCCTGAATTCTCCAACGAGTTACATTACGAAACAGAACTGGTACTGCGTATTTCAAAAAATGGCAGATACGTAAAGGAAAGCCAGGCAAATGCTTATTACGACTCCATTTCACTGGGAATAGATTTTACCGCACGCGATATACAGGCCGAACTGAAAAAGAAGGGACTGCCCTGGGAAAAAGCCAAGGCATGGGACAACTCGGCGGTAATCGGAGAATGGATACCGTTAACAGATCAACTACTGAAAAACCCCATACATTTTTCGCTGAAGAAGAACCAGGAAACCGTGCAGGAAGGAGATTCATCGGATATGATTTTTTCGTTCAATAAAATCGTTTCGCATATATCCATGTATTTCTCCCTGAACATCGGAGACATGGTATATACCGGAACACCGGCAGGCGTAGGAGAATGTGTGGTGGGAGATGTATTGGAAGGATACCTGGAGCAACAGAAAATGTTTGAACTAGAGATAAAATAATGTTAACACCCAGCATATTATTACAAGCATACAAACTCATGATGACTGCCAAGTCGATGAGTGAAACCTACGATGCCAATCGTGCGGTATGTAAGTATGTGCACTCCACATCGAGGGGCCATGAAGCCATACAACTGGCAACAGGCCTTCAGTTGCTGCCCTGCGACTGGGTAAGCCCTTATTATAGAGACGACAGCTTAATGCTGTCTATCGGGTTTGCACCTTATGAGCTGATGCTGCAATTGCTGGCAAAGAAAGAAGATCCGTTTTCCGGAGGCCGATCCTATTACTGTCATCCGAGCAGTAAGGACGAAAGCCGGCCATCCATTATACACCAGAGCAGCGCTACCGGAATGCAGGCCATCCCCACAACGGGACTGGCGCAGGGGGTACAGTTCCTGGAAAGATCGCTTCAACACAAAGTCCGCAAATCGGTAGACGGAAAATCGCCGGTGGTATTGTGTTCACTGGGCGATGGCTGCATGAGCGAGGGAGAAGTGAGTGAGGCCTTGCAGTTTGCTACATTAAAACAATTACCGATTGTATACCTGGTACAGGACAACCAGTGGAGCATCAGCGCCACCGCCGATGAAATCCGTACCATGAATGCCTACGAATATGCCTGCGGATTTAAGGGACTGAAGCGGATGCAGGTAGACGGAAGCGATTTCATGCGTTGTTACGAAACCATGGAGCAGGCCGTGAACTATGCCCGCACAGAGCGTAAGCCGGTGCTGGTGCATGCCAAAGTTCCGCTGCTGGGGCATCATACAAGCGGGGTACGAAAAGAATTTTACAGAAGCCGGGAAGACCTGCTGAAGCATGGATTATACGATCCGATTCCCAAACTCAGGCTACTGTTGAATGGGGTAGGATATACGGAGAGTGAAATCAACCAGGTAGAAACCGATGCGCTGGAACTGGTGCTGAACGATTTCAAAAAAGCACAGGCCTCAGCAGAACCCGATATCCGTTCGGTGGAAGAATATGTATTTGTGCCAACACCGGTAAGGGAAGAAAAAGGACAACGGGTACCGAAGGCCGGAGAGCGGGTGATGATGGTGGATGCCGCATTGCATGCCATCGACGAGCTGATGGATGCCCATCCGGAAGCCATCGTGTACGGACAGGATGTGGGCGCGAGGATGGGAGGAGTGTTCCGCGAAACAGCCACGCTGGCTGAAAAATACGGGGAAAACCGGGTATTCAACACCGCCATACAGGAAGCATATATCATAGGATCAACGGTGGGATTGTCGGCAATGGGCGTGAAGCCGATTGTAGAGATCCAGTTCGGGGATTATATATATCCGGGATTGAACCAGCTGGTAACGGAAGTATCCAAATCCTGCTATTTATCGAACGGAAAATTCCCGGTGCAGATGTTGCTCAGGGTACCCGTAGGCGCTTATGGCGGCGGCGGACCATACCATAGTGGCAGCATTGAAAGCACGCTGCTGTCTATCAAGGGTATTAAAGTGGTGTATCCGTCTAATGCGGCGGATATGAAGGGACTGATGAAAGCAGCCTTTCTGGACCCGAACCCGGTAGTGATGCTGGAACACAAAGGACTTTACTGGAGCAAGGTACCCGGAACGGAAGACGCCCGTACGGTGGAACCAGCCAAGGATTATATATTACCGTTGGGAAAAGCCAATGTGGTGGTACATGCAGAAATAGAGAAGATCCGTAAGGGAGAAACCGTATGCGTGATCACCTATGGAATGGGCGTGTATTGGGCCAAGGCAGCCGCAGAAAGGTATCCCGGCCAGATAGAGGTGCTGGATTTGAGGACACTGTTCCCGCTGGACGAGGAAACCATATTCAATTCGGTAAAACGCCACGGAAAAGTGCTTGTATTGAGCGAAGAACAACAGAATAATTCATTTGCCGAAGCCTTGTCGCTGCGGATATCGAACGATTGTTATCACTTCCTGGACGCCAAAGTAG
This sequence comes from Sediminibacterium sp., assembly GCA_028687975.1. Taxonomy (GTDB): domain Bacteria; phylum Bacteroidota; class Bacteroidia; order Chitinophagales; family Chitinophagaceae; genus Sediminibacterium. The sequence goes on along the minus strand of JAQTZD010000090.1, from coordinate 192 downwards.
AGGTGATGGGGGCCAAAAACCTACCCGCCGTACCGATCAATGTGGCCCTGGAAACCGCCATGCTACCCACCGCCACCAAAGTGGCCGAAAGAATCAGCAAATTGTTGGCTTACTAACCTTTTTCTTTTTACCGAAACACCCTATATTTGCAGCCCGAAAGGAAATGGCGAGGTAGCTCAGTTGGTTAGAGCG
>JAQTZD010000089.1 GCA_028687975.1 Sediminibacterium sp. | reverse complement strand
AACGAAGCACCGGGTTGCATCAGCTGATCTGCCCGGTCCTTTTGTACGATCTCTGTAAAAGCTTTGCCCAGACCGGTCCAGCCGGATAAATCGAGCGTGGGGCAATACTCCCCGTAATTTTCCTTGTCCTGGCTGCCGAAATTTCTTGGAGCATAGTGCACCAGGGTAACCGCAGCAATCAAAACAACACCAACCAGCGACAGGGAAATCTTGATCCATTCCGGAAACAGTGTGGTGGTCATTTTATCGAGGTAAAGCGCCCCGATTAAAAACAGGGGAATGAATGCCGGGCCGCTCCAATGTGGCAGGGTTGGATTGAACAGGGCCACTACCCAAAAAATCAGGATCATGGGAATGCTCATACAAAAAAGCCAGATGGCAATTCTGCGCTGATTGAAGCGTATTCTGTTGGTCAGCAAGGCAAATACCGACAGGAGCAGTAAAACATATACCACCGGATTCTGGTAGGCAAATTCGCCTCCGATTTCCCTCACCAGCGATTCCCATTGCAGGCCCGTATGCGCAACCCGCTCCGAGTGAAATTTATAAGTAATAAAATTGTTCGCCCAGTTCCAGTACACAATGGGCAAAACGCAAAGGATGGTAATAAAAGCACCAGCATACAATCTCCAGTTCAACAACCACGAAGTTCTTTTCAGCAGCAGGAATAAGCCAAAACCGGCCCACAAATACAATCCATGCACTTTGCTGAGGGTAGCCAGACCAATCATAAGGCCCAGCAGCAGCCAGATGGAAAGTACCTTATCCTTGTTCCGCTTCATCAGCAGATAGGCCATCAGGTAAAGGGAAGCCGTCCAGAAAAGCATTTGCGGTGTATCGGGCAGAATAAAAAAGCCTGCAATGAACCCGGTATACACCGAAGCGGTATAGAGCAGCGCAGCAAACCAACCCGTTCTTTCACCGGAAATCAGTTTGCCCAGTTTAAACAGAATCCAGGTAGAACAGGCCGCCACCAGCACACTACCCAACCGAAAGCTCAGCTCACCGGGTAACCATAAATTGAAAGTAGTTAAACGAATCAGTAGCCCCACCATCGGAGGATGATCAAACTGGTTCCAATCCGGCCGAAGAGCATAGGTCCAGTAATACACTTCATCGATGCCCAGTTCCAGCAACGGGGCAACCAGCAGCTTGATGACAGCCGCAATCACAATGAGGTAACCGGTCTTAACCGAATAAGATCTTTGATTCATTATTTAAAAAGAAGTGCTTACTTGTTGCGGTCCAACAGCCAACGTACGGCCAGCTCATAACCGGAAAGTCCCAGGCCGGTAATGCTGCCGTCTACCACACCGGAAACATACGAAAGCTTCCTGAATTCCTCCCTTCCGCGAACGTTGCTGATATGCACTTCAACCACGGGGGAAGTGATGGCAGCAATGGCATCTCCGATAGCTACGGAAGTATGGGTATAGGCCGCTGGATTCAACACAATACCATCAGCAGTAAAACCATGCTTCTGAATGGCATTCACCAACTCACCTTCCACATTCGACTGAAAATAGGTAAACTCCACATCCGGAAACAGGGCACTTAATTTATCCAGGTAGTCTTCAAAAGGTTGACCGCCGTAAATAGCAGGTTCTCTTTTACCTAAAAGATTCAGATTGGGTCCGTTGATAATGGTAATTTTCATACGGTAAATTTACTGCATCATTTCCACAAAGCGATCAAACAAATATCTGCTGTCGTGTGGACCTGGGGTGCTCTCCGGATGGTACTGTACACTAAAGGCAGGACGGTCTTTTAAACGAATGCCTTCGATGGAATCATCGTTCAGGTTCAGGTGGGTCACTTCCACGTTGGGATGCTTGCGCACTGCTTCGGGATCAACGCCAAAACCGTGGTTTTGGGTAGTGATTTCACATTGTCCGGTAATGATGTTTTTAACCGGATGGTTCAGCCCCCTGTGACCGTGGTGCATTTTAAAGGTAGGAATATCATTGGCCAGCGCCAGCAGCTGGTGACCGAGGCAAATACCGAAAACAGGCTTCTGCTCATTCAGAATTTCCTTTACAATGGTTACAGCATAAGGCATTGCGGCGGGATCACCGGGGCCATTGGAGATAAAGTATCCGTTCGGGTTGAACTCCTTTAAACGGCTGTACGGAGTTTTGGCAGGATGTACCCTTATATGGGCGCCCCTGGTAACCAGGCACTGTAAAATATGTTGCTTCACCCCAAAATCGAGTACCGCAACCTTGATGGGAGAAGCCGGATCACCCATTTCATATTCCTTTTCTGTACTCACGGTACTGGCCAGTTCCAGGCCATCCATATCGGGAACCGCTTTCAGGATTTCTTTCAGTTTCTCTACATCTGTTTCCTCAGAGGAAATGATGCAGTTCATTGCCCCTTTGGTGCGGATATGCGCAACCAGCGCCCTGGTATCGATGCCATCAATGGCAACTATATTGTTCTCAATCAGGTAGTTATTCAGATCACCCTTTGCCTGCATTCTGCTGAATTGTTCTTCCAGGTTTCTGGCAATCAGACCCCTGATTTTAACGCTGGAACTTTCCACATCCGATTCTTTCACCCCATAATTACCCACATGCACATTGTTCATGATCAGCACCTGGCCTGTATAACTTGGATCTGTAAATACTTCCTGGTAGCCGGTCATACCGGTATTGAAACAAATTTCTCCGGTAGCAATTCCGGTTTTTCCAAAAGACAATCCATGAAATACGTGACCGTCTGCGAGAATCAGTACAGCGGGCTTTTTCGAATGTGGCATAATTGAGGCAGGTTTATGGGTGCAAAAGAAAACCATATTTGTCAAAAAAACCGGTTAATTTTCTCACACCCGCTATATTTTTAAATTCAATCCCGGAGGATATGAAAAAAGGCATCCCGTTTGAAGCGGAATGCCTTTTATGATTAAAACAACTGCATTGATTATTCAGCTGCTTTTTCTTCGGTTGTTGTTGCTTCAGGGGCTGCAGCAGCTTCTTCTTTTTTAGGAGCGCGGCTACGACGTGTTTTCTTAGCAGGTTCAGCAGCTTTTTCGACACCCTTACCGTAGATTTCGTTGAAGTCTACCAACTCAATCATTGCTTTCTCGGCGTTGTCACCAGGACGAATGCCCAGTTTCAGGATACGGGTGTATCCGCCCGGACGGGAAGCAATTTTAGGACCAACTACGGTGAACAATTCCTTCACAGCAGCTTTGTCTTGTAATTCGGCAAATACCAGACGGTGATTGTGACTGATCTGAGTAGCAGATTCATTCTTTTTGGTCTTGGTAATCAATGGCTCAACATAGGCCCTCAGGGCTTTTGCTTTTGCCAAAGTGGTAACGATACGCTTGTGCGTAATTAACTGACTTGCTAAGTTTTGCAATAACGCAACCCGATGTGCCTTTTTACGGCCGAGGTTGTTGATTTTGTCTCCGTGACGCATGACGTTTAAGTTTTAGCTCCACACCGTGTCAGGATTTGTGGAGGGTGTACCGATGTATCGGAACGGTTTATAAAATCCCATACCCTGTTGGGTAGGGGCAATTAATTATCGAGGTTATCCAGACCCAGTTTACCCAGATCCATACCAAAGCTCAGACCTCTTTCAGTGAGTACCTGCTCAATTTCAGACAGTGACTTCTGACCAAAGTTTCTGAACTTCATCAGGTCTTCCTGTTCGTACTGAACCAGTTCACTCAGACTGTTGATCTTAGCTGCTTTCAGACAGTTGAAGGCACGCACGGAGAGATCCAGGTCTTCCAGTGGTGTTTTCAATACCTTACGCAGTTGCAGAACATGCTCATCAACCACATCTTCTTTCTTGTCTTCCTTGTTGTCGAAAGTGATGTTTTCGTCGGTGATGATCATCAGGTGCTGAATCAGGATACGGGAAGCCTGTTTAACAGCATCTTCAGGATGGATGGTACCATCTGTAGCAACGTCCAGGATCAGTTTCTCGTAATCGGTTCTTTGTTCCACACGATAGTTCTCAATAGCGTATTTCACGTTCTTGATCGGAGTGTGGATGGAATCGATAGCGATGTATCCGAATGGAGCATCTTTTACTTTATTTTCTTCAGCAGGAACATATCCGCGACCTCTTCCGATGGTCAGTTCAATGTCGAGCTTGGCAGAAGGATCCATTACGCAGATCAGCAGTTCCGGGTTCATCACCTGGAAGCTTTGAGATAATTCGCCGATCATGCCTGCATTAAATTCGCTGCGGCCTTTAATAGACAAATTGATTTTTTCTGTGGCGATCTCATGGTCTACATGTTTCTTGAAACGAACCTGCTTTAAGTTCAGGATGATTTCAGTAACATCTTCTGTAACACCTTTAATGGTGGCAAACTCATGGTCTACACCGTCAATTTTGATACCAACGATAGCATAACCTTCCAGTGAACTCAGCAGTACTCTGCGGAGTGCGTTACCGATGGTTAAACCATAGCCTGGTTCGAGCGGACGAAATTCAAATTGTCCTTCAAAATCAGTTGCTTTCTGGAGAACGATTTTGTCTGGCTTTTGGAAGCTTAATATGGCCATATCAGAACTTGTTTTTTACTTATTTGGGTGAATTGATAGCATTATTTAGAGTACAATTCCACGATCAGTTGCTCCTTAATGTTTTCAGGAACATTTTCGCGCTCAGGGAAAGTAATGAATGTACCTTTTCTTTCGGTTTCATTCCAATCCAACCAGCCGAACTTAGGATTCTTACCGCGGTTCTTGCTGGTGATACCTGAATTATCTGCACTCTTAGGTTTGAATCCAATGATGTCGCCTGGCTTACAGGTGTAAGAAGGAACGTTCATGATTTCACCATTCACAGTGATGTGCTTGTGGTTAACCAGCTGACGTGCTTCAGGACGACTGGCAGTTAATCCCATACGGAATACTGTATTGTCCAAACGTGCTTCCAATAATTTGATGAGGTTTTCACCGGTAACACCCTTTAAACGCTGAGCTTCTTCAAAAGTCTTGCGGAACTGGCGCTCCAGTACACCGTAAGTGTACTTAGCCTTTTGTTTCTCTCTCAACTGTAAAGCGTATTCACCCAAAGTTTTACGCTTGCGGGCAGCACCATGCTGTCCGGGAGGGTTAGAGTTCTTACCTAACCATTTGGCATTACCTAAAATAGGTTCGCCGAAAATTCTGGAGATTTTGGTCTTAGGACCTGTGTAACGTGCCATAGTTTTTGTTCATTTCGATTTTTTTTGAATTCGTTGCTTCGATCGGTTAAAAATCGTAAAAAATAAATCGGGCAACCTTTTGATAAATGAAACCTTGTTGGCTCAATATATAATTTCCACTACCCCGATTGGGGCTTAGGAAGATTAAACTCTTCTCTGCTTAGGAGGACGACAGCCGTTGTGTGGCATAGGGGTTACGTCTTTGATAGAAGTAACTTCAATACCAGACTGGGCAATAGAACGGATCGCACCTTCGCGACCTGCACCTGGTCCTTTTACGAAAACATCCACACGCTTCAGACCTGCGTCCATTGCTACTTTAGCAGCATCTGCAGCAGCCATCTGTGCGGCATACGGAGTGTTTTTCTTGGAACCTTTGAAACCCATTTTACCAGCACTGCTCCAGCTAATAACCTGGCCGGTTTTGTTGGTAAAACTGATGATGATGTTGTTGAAAGTTGCAGAGATACGTACTTCTCCGGTAGCATCTACTTTTACAACTCTTTTCTTGGCAGCAGCTTTTGCACTGTTCTGCGCTTTTTGTGGTTTAGCCATGATTTGCTTTTAAGGTAATCTACCCGATTCAACGGGCTTGGTTAATAATAATTCCCTTTCGGGAAACCTGCGCCTCTCCTGCCCATTCGGGCGATCCAAAACAACAGGGTTTAAGTAAGAAAGCCCGGGGCGTTTCTGCTCCGGGCTAACTAGTTATTTTTTAGCGGCTTTTTTCTTACCGGCAACTGTTTTACGCTTACCTTTTCTGGTACGGCTGTTGGTTTTGGTTCTCTGACCACGTACAGGCAATCCTTTACGGTGACGGAGACCTCTGTAACAGGCAATATCCAACAAACGCTTGATGTTCATAGACACTTCACTACGCAGCGCACCTTCTACCTTAAACTCATTGTTGATGATGTTACGGATAGCAGTTTGCTCATCGTCGTTCCACTGGTTAACTTTCTTATCGAAATCAATACCAGCTTTATCCAGGATATACTGAGCTGTTGAGCGTCCAATACCAAAAATATAGGTTAAACCAATTTCACCTCTTTTGTTTTTTGGTAAATCAATACCGGCAATACGAGCCATATTTTATTGTGTTTTTATACTTTTAAACTGATGATTCTAATTATCCCTGACGTTGCTTAAAGCGAGGGTTCTTTTTGTTGATCACAAATAATTTACCCTTGCGCTTCACGATTTTGCAATCGGCACTACGTTTTTTAATGGAAGCTCTTACTCTCATTTTTTTGTTGTTTAACTGTTATATTCCTGTTACGCTGTTATCTGTTACGCTGTTATCTGTTACGCTGTTATCTGTTACGCTGTTATCTGTTACGCTGTTATCTGTTACGCTGTTGTTACGCTTTATTTATACCTGAAGATGATTCTTCCCCGACTCAGGTCGTAAGGACTCATCTCCACCCCTACTTTGTCTCCAGGTAAAATCCGGATATAGTGCATCCGCATCTTGCCTGAAATAGTAGCCAGTATTTCATGACCGTTTTCCAATTTAACTCTGAACATAGCATTACTTAATGCTTCCAGAATAACTCCATCTTGTTTAATCAGCGGTTGTTTCGACATACTATTTTTGGGGCTGCAAAGATATTAGAATACAACTGAAATATGAAAAATTAGTGGAAAAAACTCTTGAAAATGTGGAAAAATACCTTTTTCCGGCATCTTCAGGAGCTCCAAAACGCGAATTTAGGGTTTTTTGACCGTTTCTGAACGGGAAAATCGGGTACCCGGCAAGCCTATTCTGCCCAGCTCATGGTATAATCCGGGTTCTCAATTTCCAGTGCGGCCCTCGTCAGCTTCAAAGGATGGAAGGTATCTACCATCACGGCCAGTTCCAGGGTCTCCTTTTTACCGATGCTTTTTTCAACGGCTCCGGGATGCGGCCCGTGCGGAATACCCGCCGGGTGCAGGGTAATCATGCCCCGGGTAACGTTTTTCCGGCTCATGAAGTCGCCGTCTACATAGTACAGCACTTCATCGCTGTCTATATTACTGTGGTTATAGGGCGCAGGGATGGCATCGGGATGATAATCGTATAAGCGCGGGCAGAAACTGCAGACCACAAAATTATGTGCATCAAAAGTCTGGTGTACCGGAGGGGGCTGGTGCACCCGCCCGGTGATGGGTTCAAAATCGTGGATGCTGAATGCAAAAGGATAACAGCAGCCATCCCAGCCCACCACATCAAAGGGATGGGTTGCATAATGCAGGCCATAGAGTACACCTTTCTTTTTGGTCTTGATCAGGAAGTCTCCTTTTTCGTCGTAAGTCTGCAGGTGCTCCGGCGTGCGGATGTCCCGTTCACAAAATGGAGCATGTTCCAGTAACTGACCATGGTTGCTGATGTAGCGCTTCGGATACCGGATCGGACTAAAGCTTTCCACAATAAAAAGGCGGTTATCTGGCGTATTGAACTGAATCTGATAAATGGTACCGCGGGGAACCACTACATAATCGCCATAGCCAAAAGCAATTTCACCGTATTGGGTCAGTAGTTTACCACTGCCCTCATGCATAAAAATCATTTCATCCGCGTCGGCATTTTTATAAAAATACGTTTGCATAGACTGCTGCGGGGCAGCCAGTACAATATGACAATCGTTGTTTACGAGTACAGCCTTTCTGCTTTGCAGATAATCTGCCTCGGGCCGGATGTGAAATCCTTCGAGGCAACGGTGCTTCAGCATATTTTCTTCAGCCACTTCGGGCATCACATTCACCGGCTCGTCTGTGCGGATGATCTGAGTTGGCGGATAGGTATGGTACAACAGCGAGTAATCGTTGCTGAACCCTTCTGTAGAAAACAATTGTTCCGAATACAGGGTGCCATCGGGTTTTCTGAACTGCGTATGGCGTTTATGGGGGATCTTCCCCAGTGAAACATAATGAGGCATGGCGGCAATCAATTATAAATACGCAACTAATTTAGGGAACTTGAATGCAATTGCAGAAATTATGTATCTTTTGAAACCTAAACTTTAACATATGGCTTCATCCGTAAATCGCAGAGACTGGATCAAATACAGTTCCCTGGCCACATTAGGGTTGGGATTCCGCATGCCCACCATGGGCAATGAAGAAGGCATTGTAAAATCGTATGGTGCAGCCAGCGGGCTGATTAACCTCAGCTCCAACGAAAACCCATACGGCATTTCACCCAACGCGCGGGAAGCGGTATTGGCTATGCTGGGAGAAACGCACCGCTACCAATACAATATTGCGCCGCTCAAAACATTTAAAAAAGAACTGGCGAATCACCTGGGAGTGAACGACAACCAGGTACTGCTGACCCCCGGTTCGGGTGAAGCGCTCGGCCTGCTGGCCAGAAGCTATGCCAGTGGCAATCTGGTAACCGCCTACCCTACTTTTGGCATATTGCCCACCACCGCCAAAAAGATCGGCACCAGGGTCCTCGAAATACCCCTTACACCGGAAAAGGTACACGACCTGCCTGCCATGCTCAAAGCCATCAACTCCGAAACCGCACTGGTATATATATGTAATCCGGCCAACCCCACCGGCACCATTGTTGAGCCGTCGGCATTAAAAGCATTCTGTACAGAAGCGGCCAAAAAAGCAGTGGTAGTAATAGATGAAGCCTATATAGATTTTCTGGAAGCGCCCTACAACGAATCGATGATCGGGCTGATAGAACAGCACCCCAACATTATTGTAGTGGGTACCTTCTCCAAAATCCATGCAATGGCCGGACTGCGGGTGGGATATGTAGTAGGTCATCCATCGCGGATCAAACCACTGGAAGAAACCTATTTTACCAGAGCGCAGTTTTCGATGAGTGTATTGTCGATGACGGCAGCACAGGCCAGCCTGAAAGATCCCGAACACCACCGGATCAGCAAACAGAAAAACGAACAGGCCAGAACCTACACTTACAACGAATTAAAAAAGCTGAACATCAACGCTATACCCTCCTATACCAATTTTCTGTTCTTCCCCCTGGGCAATTATGCGGGTAATTTTGCAGAAGACATGCTGAAGCAAAAAATCTTTTTGCGTTCAGATGTATATGCCGGAGAAAAATGGGCAAGAGCCAGCATTGGCACAATGGAAGAAATGCAACAGTTTATACAGGTAATGAAAGCAAACCCGATCTCATAAAAAAAGCCCCGATAACCGGGGCTTTTTTCTATCCGGCTATACCCGGAAAATATGGTCTTCCAATAATTTCTCTGAATGGCCATGGCACACCGGCCAGAATAAAGATCAGCGCCAGCAGGAAAAATAAAAATGCTTTTTTGTATTTCACATCATCTGCAACCTGTTTTTTAGCCATGCCATGTCCTAAAGTAATGAACACGATGGCCAGGATCATCATTACAGGATGTTCTACCCAGAAGAAACGGAAGAAACGATCTTTCATTACAGAGGTACCTTCCGGAAGCGTTGTAGTAAACATACCATAGCGGCCAAAGGCAACCTGGTAAAGGCCCAGCAGTAAAGTGATATGACCTGCAATCATCGCAAACAACCAGGTCTTTTTATCGCCCGGGGCAAAAGCTTTTTTACCTTTCCATCCGGCATAAGCCTTCAGCAAAGAATAAACAACGAGTAACAGAATTACCCAGCGAAGAAAATTATGTAAGTGTAACAAACCTGTTTGCATGATGTATTTTTTAAGTAAGATGCAATACTAATGAATAATCAACTACTGTACCCAATCTGCGAGGAATAAATTCGTATCTCTTGTACCGCCGTTGTTTCTGTTAGACGAAAAAATAATTTTCTTACCATTCGGACTGATCATGGGGAAAGCATCAAAGCCATTGTCGCGGCTGATTTTCTGGATATTTTTTCCCTCCAGGTCTGTCAGGTACATATTGAACGGAAAACCGCGTTTGTACTCATGGTTGCTGCAAAAGATAATTCCTTTGCTGTCGGCTGTAAAATTGGGCGCCCAGTTGGCCTGACCCAGGCTGGTAATCTGGCGGGCATCGGACCCGTCTGCATTGGCAACCCATACTTCCATATTGGTCGGCGCCACCAATCCTTCGGCCAGTAATTCCTTGTACTCTTTCATTTCCGCATCGGTTTTAGGACGGCTGGCACGCCATACAATTTTCTTTCCGTCGGGGCTGAACCATGCACCACCATCGTATCCCAGTGCAGAAGTTATTCTCTTTTCCTTACCGGATTTCAGGTCCATTACATATAAGTTGAGGTCGCCGTCTTTATCGCTGCAATAGATCATTTTCTTTCCATCGTAAGAGAGCGTGGCTTCCGCATCATATCCTTTTGCGGTAGTCAGTTTTTTCACAATTTTTCCGTCCAGATCCGCCATATAAATATCATAGGTGTTGTAGAGCGGCCAGATATAGCGGTTGCCATACTTGCTGCGATCGGGCACCGGAGGACAGTCTGCACTGCCCCCGTGGGTAGATGCATAAATAACATGTTTACCATCGGGCATAAAATAAGCACAGGTGGTTCTGCCTTTTCCGGAACTGATCATTTTATAGGTGAAGGGTTCATCCGGTGTTTCGGGCACTTTACCAATAAAGATCTGGTCGCAGTTAATGCCGTCTTTGGGGCTGGTTCTCTGGAAAATGATGTGCTTTCCGTCATAGCTCCAGTAAGCTTCTGCATTGTCTCCCCCAAACGTGAGCTGGCGGATGTTCCTGAAATGATTCTCTCCTTCAATACGAAGCGTGTCTCCGGGAACTTTCTGCTGAGCGTTCAACCCAAGCACCAATCCCATTGCAAGAAAAATTGCGGCAGTTTTTTTCATAATTGTTCAATATATCTTCCAAAAATACAATCTGAAGACCAACCAATTGT
>JAQTZD010000088.1:2370-11229 GCA_028687975.1 Sediminibacterium sp. | reverse complement strand
TACATCTGAATGTTGTTCCAGTTTCTTTTGAAGGTCCACTCCATTGGCCGCTTCAAAAACAATTTCGATGTCGTTGAATTCGGACAACAACGAAGCAATACCCGATCTGAAAAGGGCATGGTCATCGGCCATTGCAACCCGAATAATGTTAGGATGTTTGCTCATAGGGAATGGTAATATAAATGGTTGTGCCCCGGTCGGGTTCGGAACTGAACTCGATGGTTCCGCCAACCAGGGCCGTTCTTTTTTTCATGTTGGTAATGCCCAGTCCTGCTGCGGTATTGTCAACATGAGAAAGGGCAAAACCGGAGCCGTTATCAGAAACAGCCAGATGTAACACCTGCTGCTGAAAATGAAGTTCGCAATGAATGGCGGTGGCCCGGGCATGTTTGATGATATTGTTCAGGGTTTCCTGCAAAAGCCTGAATGCAATCAGGTCTTTTTTGGCATTGGGGAGGTAGGTGTTGTCTATCTTCTGCACATAGGTAACGGCATACTGACCATGTTTTTCCATCCATTGCATTTCCTGTTCAATGGCCTGCATCAATCCCTGTTGCAGCAGGTTTTCTGCCTGTAACAGTTTGGCCAGTTGTCGCAGGTCTTTGATAGAAGTATTTACAAAACCAATGGCATCTTTTATTTTCTGCTCCGATTTTTGCCGGTCGTTTAAGTTTACTGAACTGAGTGTGGCATTGGTAATGCTCAGCAACTGGCCAATATTGTCGTGCAGGTCTGCCGCAATGGTTTGAAGGGTTTGTTCTTTTACTTCCGCCCGGGTCAACAGCAACTCTTCCTGAAACGACTGCTGCATCTGAATGGTATTGGTTTTGTTCTGGTGTTGCTTTTGCTGGTATTGAATTATAAAATAGACCACCATGGCCGCCAGAAAAAGCAGGATGGTAGCTCCGATGGCTATGCCTGATACAATATACCAGGTTGTTTGATTCTGCAAAAGAATGAAATAGATAAACAAGCGTATAAAATAAAGTTGATTAAGTTAATGAATATAGACCAGATCGGAATAAAAGGTTCAAAATTAGCGGTACTGAGAAAATACTGAAAGAAACTGAGTAAAACGCTCTGTCCGGCATAGAAAAAAAGATAACCAACGCTTACCCAAAAATAAGGATGGTACACCAGATCGGGTATCTCGGCTTTTTCAATGGTTTCTCTTACGTATTCAAAAATATAATACACACCGATGCAGCTGCCCAGTATAATGGTGTAGGAGTTGAGGTATCGGAAGCCTTGCAGGAAAAAGAAGTTCAGTGCCGAGGATACAAGGATTACCGCGGTCAGCAGGTTAATTCTTTTGTGCAGTTGTTTATTGTCGGTGATTTGTTTAAAAAACCAGCCCATGAAGGTGAATTCAAGCGGGTTACGAATATTGGCCGTCCAGTTATTGGAATTGTTGATTACGAAAAGATGAAAAAAGTTGCCCCATTCAACTACATTATTCAGCAGCAGGAGTAGTAAAAACCCCTTCATCGCCCTGGTTTAGAAATGCCTGAAGTTGATCAGGCAAAGAATGAGAGCTGTTAGTTCAAACCATAAAGAAAGATATTTCATATGTCACGGATTAGACGTGTCTCCCGCACAGTTGTAGGGAGGACACAAATTACCATTATTAAATGCGATTATATCCGGTTCGCCATCACCAACGGAAAAATTGCCTCTGGGACGTTCGGAAATATTGATCAGTTTGTCGTTGGCATCTACCAGGTAAAATTCAACGGTCAGCCGGTTGAGGTAAAGGCTGTTTACGCCCGGTTCGGCTGTATCGGTGTAAGAGGTAAAGGCAGTAACTACTTTGGCCGCCTCCTGACATTTAACTTCAGCTTTCAATTGCTCAAATTCCTCTCTGGTGTGAAATACGGAAATGGTGTCGGTATAAGCAGGATCGCCACCGGCATTCTGCACCAGCTTCGTAAGCAGGGGCAATTTCAGCGGGTTGTTTCTGTATTCACTGATGATCCATCTTTCAGCTGTAGGCTGATCAATTTTTACACAGCCTGCAGAGGGATGAAGAATATAATAGTTTCCCTGTCCCAAATCCTTATAGGTACCGTTGGCATGGTTCAGCAGGCAGGGGGAAAAAATAACGGTAAGTGTGGCACCTTTACTGAAAGGCACCCAGGGTTCATTTTCATCAGCCGGAAAAGCAGCAATATATATCCGGATTCCATCGGCCTGGTTGATGGTAAAAATCTGGTTGCAGAGCTCCAGGAAATCAGTGGCGTTACTGGGCATTTCTTCTGTTTCCGGCTTACCCATTGCTTCGGACAGGGCGAGGGTTTTGAGTTGAAAATGCCAACGCCTTCTTTTTAAAACCGTAACTTTTCCCACAGACATCAGCGGGAGGGGGCCCGAACAATTTGCTGCCATGATTCAGAATTGAGTAAGCAATTAATATAAATTACCTGTAAATAAACAACAGAAAACGATTGGCGCCGCAGCGGATCATACATACGGCGGCACGTAAAATTACGTATCAGGCCCAGGTAGATTTCGCTGTTGTATTCTCAGGAAACGCGTGCATCTTTGGCACAGATGAAAAGTCATCTAAACAGATTCAGGTAATTTATTACCCAAAAAGCGCAGTATCTGGGGGGTATCTGCGCTTTTGAATCTGGTTTTCTGCCCGCCTGCGGCCCCCATTTTATGATTTTATACTATTTCCCAACCCTTATCTTTGCCTCACGTTAAAAAAGAACTGTGAAAGCAAAACAAGTACTCATACTGATACTGGCAGTGATCTTCATCGATCAGGCTTCTAAATTCTATATCAAGCTGAATTATTTTGCAGGAGAAGAGCATGCCGTGCTCGGTACCTGGTTCAGGCTGCATTTTGTAGAAAATGAGGGAATGGCCTGGGGATGGAAGTTTGGCGGCGAGTTTGGTAAGATCGCCCTCACCCTGTTCCGGCTGGTAGCAGTGATCTGGGGTAGTTTTCTGTTGCGCGATTTCATCCGCAGGAAGTACCACCGCGGATTCATTATCTGTGCTTCATTGATTTATGCAGGTGCATTGGGCAACCTGATCGACAGTTTGTTTTACGGCCTTATTTTCGAATACAGCAATCCCTTTTCCCAAAACGTAGCAACCCTGTTTCCAGCCACTGGAGGTTATGCAGGATTCCTGCACGGCAGGGTTGTAGACATGTTGTATTTCCCCATCATTACCAATGCACATTATCCTACATGGGTGCCATTTGTGGGCGGAGATGAGTTTGAATTCTTCCGTCCGGTATTCAATATAGCCGATACAGCTATTTCGGCAGGGGTCATTGCCATCCTGATTTTTCAAAATAAGTTTTTTGCGCATCCTCCCAAAGAGCAGCACCATACAGTGGAAACCAACACACTGGTAGACGATCAGAGCCAGGTTTCCTAGTTAAAACCAGCCACATTTTTCCTATCTTGGGTAAATGAAGCATGTATACCCCCTCTTTTTACTGGCGATCCTGATCTCCTGTACTTCTTCCAAAGTAGACATGATCGTACATCACGCAGTGATCTATACGGTAGATTCCAATTTCAATGTTGGCGAAGCGATGGCTATAAAAGACGGAAAGATTGTAGACATCGGAAAAAATGATTTGATTATTGCCCGTTACGACGCAAAGAAAATGATTGATGCAAAGGGACAGTCTATTTATCCCGGACTGATCGATGCACATGCCCATTTTGTAGGTTATGCAAGATCTCTTTTTCAGGCCGACCTGTTTGGCACCAAATCATGGGAAGAAACCATAGAGCGCCTGAAGGTATTTGCTTTGCAGCATCCCGAATTAAAATGGATACAAGGCAGGGGATGGGACCAGAACCGCTGGCCCGGCAAGGAGTTCCCCACCAATGAATTATTGAATAAAGCATTCCCGAATATACCTGTAGTGATCACCCGTGTAGACGGACATGCATCCATTGCCAACCAGACCGCATTGGATCTGGCCGGCATCAAGGCGGGGCAAACGGTAACGGGAGGTGATATACAAACCCTGAACGGGCAGCTCACCGGTGTATTGATAGACAATGCAGACAATGCCGTTTACGCCAAAGTACCCGATCCTACCAAGGAAGATTACACCCGGGTGCTGAAGGCAGCGCAAACAAACTGTTTTACACAGGGGCTTACTACGGTAACCGACTGTGGGCTGAACTATTATGATGTGGAGATGCTGGATGAATTACAGCAGGCCAACCGGCTTCAGATGCGGCTGTATGTGATGTTATCGGATAACGACAACAATATTAACAGGTACCTGAAAAAAGGACCTTATAAAACAGACAGGCTGTTTGTGAATGGCTTTAAAGTGTATGCAGACGGAGCTTTGGGCAGCCGGGGCGCCTGCCTGTTGCAGCATTACTCCGATGAACCCGGATGGGGCGGATTCCTGCTGCGCAACAAATCGCATTACGATTCACTGGCCAATGTGCTGAGCAAAACCACATTCCAGATGTGCACGCATGCCATTGGCGACAGCGCCAACCGGGAGATCCTGAACATCTACAACAAATACCTGCAACCCGGCAACGACAGGCGCTGGAGAATAGAGCACGCGCAGATCATTCATCCGGACGACTTCAACAAATTTGGATCAGCGGCCATAGTGCCTTCTGTACAACCAACTCATGGTACCAGCGATATGTATTGGGCCACCTCCAGACTGGGCAAAGAAAGAATGAAGGGTGCGTATGCATACAAACAATTGCTGCAACAGAATGGATGGCTGCCACTGGGAACCGATTTTCCGGTAGAAGATATTTCTCCCTTCAAAACCTTTTTAGCGGCAGTGGTCCGCAAAGATGCGGAAGGGTACCCGGAAGAAGGATTCCAGATGGAAAATGCATTAACACGCGAAGAAGTCATTCGTGGAATGACCATCTGGGCGGCCAAGTCTGCATTTCTCGAAAAAGAAGTGGGGAGCCTGGAGCCCGGAAAGAAAGCCGATTTCATCCTGCTGAACCAGGACCTGATGAAAGTGAAGGATATCGATATCCTCAAAACAAAAGTGACTGCAACTTATATAGGCGGAAATAAAGTGCATTGATGCACTTGCACAACGAAACTGATCAACGCAACAGCATAAAAAAATGCAACAAACCGGAACAGATATAACGGCTTGTTGCATTTTTACTAAAAGGGAATTATTTAATTTCTCCCACCATATTACCGGGAACTACCCACTGATCAAATTCTTCAGGAGTTAAGTAACCCAGCTTCACAGCCATCTCTTTTAAGGTGGTGTGTTCTTTGTGAGCTTTCTGTGCAATTTCAGCGGCTTTGTAGTAACCGATCTTGGTGTTCAAAGCAGTTACCAGCATCAGGCTGTTGTCTACGTGCTTCTTGATATTGGCTTCAATTGGCTCAATACCCACGGCACATTTATCATTGAAGCTTACACAGCCATCCCCAATGAGGCGGGCAGAATGCAGGAAGTTATAAATCATCACAGGCTTAAACACGTTCAATTCAAAATGACCGTTGGAACCACCAATGTTGATGGCCACATCATTCCCCATAACCTGAGCGGCAATCATTGTGAGGGCCTCACACTGGGTAGGGTTTACTTTGCCGGGCATGATGGAAGAACCTGGTTCATTATCTGGAATGAATAATTCACCAATACCACTGCGGGGTCCGGAAGACAGCATGCGGATATCATTGGCAATTTTCATCAGGCTAACCGCAACGGTTTTCAAAGCGCCATGTGCTTCCACAATGGCATCGTGTGCAGCCAGGGCTTCAAATTTATTTTCAGCAGTCACAAAAGGAAAGCCGGTAAGGTTGGCAATGTGTTTGGCAACATTTACATCATACCCTTTTGGTGTATTGATGCCGGTACCAACAGCGGTACCACCCAGTGCCAGTTCACTCAGATGCGGCAGGCTGTTCTTAATGGCTTTGAGGCCATGGTTCAGCTGAGACACATAGCCGCTGATTTCCTGACCAACGGTGAGCGGCGTAGCATCCATAAAGTGTGTACGGCCAATTTTCACAACATGCATGAACTGCTTGCTCTTGGCAGCCAGAGTATCCCTTAATTTTTCAATACCGGGAATGGTTACTTCCAGCAAAATTTTATAAGCAGCAATGTGCATGGCAGTAGGGAAAGTGTCGTTGGAAGACTGCGACTTGTTTACATCATCGTTCGGATGCAGGAACTTGTCTTTGTCTGTAAGCGCACCGCCTTTCAGCACATGACCACGATAAGCAACTACTTCGTTTACATTCATGTTGCTCTGAGTACCGCTGCCGGTTTGCCAAACTACCAGCGGAAACTGGTCGTTCAGTTTACCCGCGAGAATTTCGTCGCAAACAGTGCCGATCAGTTCTGCTTTATCAGCAGCCAGTACACCGGCATCGAGGTTGGTTAAAGCAGCCGCTTTTTTCAGGTAAGCAAAGGCCTGAATAATTTCTTTCGGCATTTTATTGATGTCTTGCGCAATCTTGAAATTGTCAATACTACGCTGCGTTTGAGCACCCCAGTAAACATTTGCAGGAACCTGCACTTCACCCATGGTGTCTTTTTCAATTCTGTATTCCATATTGTTGATCAATTTATTTTCCGGTAAAAATGGCTTTCCTTTTTTCGAGGAAAGCAGTGGTGCCTTCAACCATATCGGTTGTTCCAAAGCAGGCGGCAAATTCGTTGAGTTCCACATCAAATCCGTTTTTGGATTCATCAAAAACAGCGTTGGCAGATTTGATGCAACCGGCAACAGCCAGCGGAGCTTTGCTGTTGATCACGGTTAAAACTGCAGTGGCTTTGGCCAGCAGTTCCTCAGCGGGAACCACATAGTTTACCAAACCGTATTGCAATGCAGTAGCGGCATCAATCATGCCGGCACTCATCAGCAATTCCATGGCCCTGCCCTTGCCAATCAGTTGTACCAAACGTTGTGTACCGCCATAGCCGGGGATCAGTCCGAGGTTTACTTCGGGTTGACCAAACTTTGCATTTTCGGAAGCAATCCTGAAATGACAACTCATAGCCAGTTCACAACCGCCGCCCAATGCAAAACCATTTACACAGGCAACTACAGGCTTGGGACAGTTTTCGATTTTGAAGAAAATATCCTGCCCTTTTTTAGCAATGGCTTTACCTTCTTCAACAGAAGCGCCGGAGAATTCACTGATATCAGCGCCGGCAACAAAAGCTTTGGGTCCGGAACCGGTAAGGATCACAGATTGAATGGCAGGATTGCTGTACACTTCATCCATCGCCGCATTTAAATCGCTCATCACCTGTTGGTTCAGTGCGTTCAGTTTATCGGGTCGGTTGATGGTAATAGTGAAGATGCCCAGGTCCAGTGCAGTCGTTAGGGTAGCATATGGCATACACGTAAAAATTTTGTGCAAAGATACTACAGCATTGTATCTTCAATGGGTGAATTTGGTTGAAATTATCGGTTATGCGGGAATTTTTGTGTTTGCCCTCACAGGAGCGCTCAAAGCCCGTACCCACCAGATGGATGTGTTGGGCGGGCGGACTGGTATATATGGGATTGAAGTATACCACCAGCGGTCCAAACCTCAACCTGTTCCTCTGTGTAGTAACTGTAGTGTCGTTGCGGATCATCTCCAAGCGAAAGCGCCTGTTCCTGCCCGAGATATAGCAGAAGATTCAGAATGAAATTTAGAAGTTCCGGTTCTGGCTCACCCAATCTTTGATGTAGGCAGCAATATCGGTGAGGGTAGCGCCAGGGGCAAAGAGTTTGCCCACACCCATCGCATTCAGTTCCTTCATATCGTCTTCGGGAATAATACCGCCGCCGGTGAGCAATACATCGTCCATGCCCTTTTCTTTCATCAGGCCGATGATTTTTGGAAACACAGTCATGTGCGCACCGCTGAGAATACTTACACCAATGGCATCCACATCTTCCTGAAGGGCGGCGTTCACCACCATTTCCGGCGTTTGGCGGAGCCCGGTATAAATTACTTCCATACCAGCATCCCGCAAAGCGGTTGCAATAATTTTAGCGCCACGATCGTGGCCATCCAAACCAACTTTGGCAACTAATACCCGGAGCGGTCTTTTCATATGCGGTAATTATGCAAGTCAGAAAGTGTAAAATTAACTTAAATGTGCTTAGGTTTACCAACGGAATTCATAAAGCAATACAGCTATGCAATACAGGATATTCGGAAAAACAGACCTGCGTGTGAGTGAAGTCGGATTTGGCAGTTGGGCCATCGGAGGATCCGCCAATGTTGGAGGGGTGGAAATCGGTTGGGGACCATCGGACGATGCAGTGTCGGAAAAAGCCATCCATGCAGCGCTGGACGCCGGAATTAATTTTTTTGATACGGCCGATTTTTACGGACTGGGGCATTCAGAGGCCCTGCTGGGAAAGGCCCTCGGTAACCATCCGAATGTGATCATTGCCAGCAAGGTAGGACAGCGGGTAGGCGCCGAAGGAAAGATCGAAGTCAATTATACAAAGGAATACATCATTAAGGCCTGTGAACAGAGTTTGAAAAGACTCCAAAGAGAAGCCATCGATTTTCACCAGTTGCATGTGGCCCGAATGACCCATCTGGAGCAGGGAGAATGCATCGAAGCCATGCAACAACTGCAACAGCAGGGAAAGATCCGTTACTGGGGCATTTCGCTAATTACATTTCAGCCTTTTCCCGAAGCAGAATTTTTTCTGAACAACAACCTCGGACACGGATTTCAGCTGGTGTTCAACCTGATTAACCAGAAAGCATTGCCCATCATGGAAGCCGCAGCAGCCAAGGGATATGGCATCATTGCACGAATGCCGCTGCAGTTTGGCCTGTTATCCGGAAAAATAAAAGAAGACACGATGTTCACCGCAGATGATCATCGCAGTTACCGGTTGGTACCGC
>JAQTZD010000088.1:0-2270 GCA_028687975.1 Sediminibacterium sp. | reverse complement strand
ATATTCTGTTCGGCCAATACCGCCAGCACATGACTGCTGAGATCCTTTGCAGACATGCGTTTGATCCATTCGTGGTTGTACCATTTGGCTTTTTCAAAATCAAATTTCGCACCGCCTTTGTGTACCCGGTCCATAGAGAACTTGTTCACCAGTTCCTCCAGGGTAAAGATTTCGTTGTCGGTGCCATCGTTCCAGCCCAGCAAGGCCAGCAGGTTGATGAAAGCCTCTGGCAGAAAGCCACGTTCTTTAAAACCAATGGTTTTTTCGCCGGTTTTGGGATCGGTCCAGTCCATGGCAAATACCGGAAAGCCGAGGCGGTCACCGTCTCGCTTGCTCAGTTTACCATTTCCATCGGGCTTCAGGATCAGTGGCAGGTGGGCCCACTGAGGCATGTCTTTTTCCCAGCCTAAGTATTTCCAAAGCAAAATATGAACGGGAGCAGAAGGCAGCCATTCTTCGCCACGGAAAGCGTGCGAAATTTGCATCGTATAATCGTCTACCACCACCGCCAGGTGATAGGTAGGCATGCCATCGGCTTTGAGTAAAACTTTATCGTCTACCTGGCTGGTATGAAACACCACTTCGCCGCGGATCATATCGTTGAACGCAACAGTTTCGTTCAACGGCATTTTAATGCGGATCACATGAGGCGTACCAGCGGCAAGCAGGTCTTTCACTTCTTCGGCAGAAAGGGTAAGGGAGTTGCGCATGTGCACACGCAACTGGTGGTTGTATTGCGGAGAAGGATTTTCGGCGGTTTTATGGTTGATGCGCATTTGCTCCAGCTCTTCGGGTGTATCAAATGCATAATAGGCATAACCGTCGTTTACCAGTTGTTCCGCATATTGTCTGTAAGCAGCTTTGCGCTCGCTTTGTCTGTAGGGGGCAAAGGGACCGCCGTGCAGCGGGCTTTCGTCGGGATGCAGGCCACACCATTTCAGGGTATTGAAAATATATGCTTCAGCGCCTTCCACAAAGCGGGTCTGGTCGGTGTCTTCGATCCGCACAATGAAATCTCCGCCCTGCTGTTTGGCAAACAGGTAATTAAACAACACAGTTCTCACACCACCCAGGTGCAAACCGCCCGTGGGCGAAGGCGCAAAACGAACCCTTACTTTCTTATTCATGCTGCAAATATAAACCAAGGAAATGCTTAATGGAATATCTTTACGACATGTATCTGGTAAAAACACCCTGGTGGCTGAGGGCAATTTATCCCTCATTGGTTTGGAAATTACCTACCAGGGAAAAAGTCATTTACCTGAGTTTCGACGACGGGCCACATGAAACAGCCACGCCCTATGTGCTGGATATGCTGAAGAGCTATGACGCAAAAGCCAGTTTTTTCTGTATCGGGAAAAATGTAAGGAAGAATCCGGAGATCTATCAACGCATATTGAACGAAGGGCATGCGGTGGGCAACCATACCGAACACCATGCCAATGGATGGAAAAATACCGATGCCGTGTATTTTTCGGAGATTCATCAGGCCTCAGAAGTTATTGCCAGCAACCTGTTCCGGCCACCTTACGGAAGAATCCGGCGGTCGCAGATCCGGCACATGCCGGAACTTCCCCCATATCCGTTTTCGCCGAAGGGCATGAGCGGGAGGTACAAGATTATCATGTGGGATGTGCTCAGCGGCGATTTTGACCAGCAACTGCGCCCGGAAGCCTGCTGCAGCAATGTGATCCGGCATACGGAGCCGGGGTCGATTGTGGTATTTCACGACAGTACCAAGGCCTGGGACCGCATGTCGTATGCACTACCTCGGGTACTGGAATATTTTACGGAAAGAGGGTATCGGTTCGAGGCCATCGGAAATTGATAAAGCAACCGGCGGGAAGAGGGAATGAATCTCCGGCGGGCAGGCTGTGCTGGTAGGGTTCCGGCCTAAAAAAGGGAAGGCCAGAGTAGAAACTCCAGCCTGTTTTTAATCCGTACCCTATGAAAACAAAAATGACAGTGTAGATGGTTAAATCCCGCACTGTTAGTTACTTACATCATTCCCCAAATACGTTGTTTATCTTCAGAAACATTGATTCTTCTTTCTTGTAAAACCTGTTCAGCTAATAAACGGCGAACAGGGATGATTTATTTTCCAGGCCCTAAAAAATGTTCGAATTTTGCGGAATGATCCTGATAGACACCCATACACACTTATATGTAGAAGAATTTAAAGCCGATGTGGCCGAAGTAATCGCCCGGGGAAAAGCGGAAGGCGTGGCAAAATTTTACCTGCCTGGCATCGACAGTACGGAAATTGCCGG
>JAQTZD010000087.1 GCA_028687975.1 Sediminibacterium sp. | reverse complement strand
TCAAAGAAGTGATGGAATGTCCGCACAGCATGCTGGGCGTAAAGAAAGTAGATGATCCCCGCAATTTTGGAGTGGCATCCATCAATGAGGAAGGATTTATAGACCAGGTGGTGGAAAAGCCCGCCATTCCCAAGAGCAATATGGCGCTGGTAGGACTGTACAAGATCAAGGAAACCCAGTTCCTGTTCGAGTGTTTGCATCACCTGTTTATGCAAAACATCCAGACCCAGGGCGAATACAACCTCACCGATGCGCTGGACTGTATGATCAAGCGCGGAGCACAGTTCAAATCGTTTAAGGTAAAGAGCTGGTTCGACTGCGGAAAAAAAGAATCCCTGCTCGAAAGCAATGCCACCCTGCTGAAAAAATTCGGGGGCAATATTGCAGAAACCCATTCATTTAAAGATACCATCATTATTTCTCCGGTAAGTATTGCAGACGGATGCAATATCTGCAACTCCATTATAGGTCCGCATGTGGCCATTGGTGCCAATACCACCATCAAACATTCCATTGTACGCGACAGCATCATCGGATCCTATACCAACCTCGATGAAGTAGTGCTGGATAATTCACTGATCGGAAGCGATGCATCCGTAAAAGGACTGAGCCGCAGCCTGAACATCGGTGATAATACAGAAATTGATTTCGGATAAACACGGCACCTCTTGTGCTTATCTGTAAAGAACTGTTTAAATTTGGGATTCAAAATCCCGATGATGCCACAGCCATTTACACCCAATCGCATTACCACACTGTTTAATATTCAATATCCCATTGTACAGGGCGGAATGATCTGGGCAAGTGGATGGAAACTGGCCAGTGCCGTAAGCAATGCGGGCGGACTGGGGTTGATTGGAGCAGGAAGTATGTATCCGGAAGTACTGCGCGAGCACATACAAAAATGCAAGGCAGCCACCGATAAACCCTTTGGTGTGAATGTGCCCCTGTTATACCCGGATATAGATGAGTTGGTACAGATCATGATCGAAGAAAAAGTACCTGTAGTATTTACCAGTGCAGGCAATCCCAAAACCTATACGGCCAGGCTGAAAGCAGAAGGCATCAAAGTGGTGCATGTGGTCAGCAGCAGCAAGTTTGCTAAAAAAGCAGAGGAAGCAGGATGCGATGCGGTGGTAGCAGAAGGGTTTGAAGCAGGCGGACACAACGGAAGAGAAGAAACCACCACACTGGTGCTGATACCAGCAGTGAAAGCAGCGGTATCCATTCCGGTGATCGCAGCAGGCGGAATCGCCACCGGCAGGCAGATGCTGGCCACCATGGTGCTGGGCGCAGAAGGCGTACAGATTGGCAGCCGGTTCATTTGCACACCGGAAGCATCCTCCCATGCCAATTTTAAAGAAGCCATTCTGGGTGCGGCAGAAGGGGATACCCAGCTGAGTATGAAAAAACTGGTTCCGGTTCGTTTATTGAAAAATGAATTTTTCCGCCAGATCGATGAGGCAGAAACCCGCGGGGCAGAACCCGAAGAGCTGAAGCAAATCCTGGGCAGGGCCCGTGCCAAGCGCGGGATGTTCGAAGGCGACCTGCACGAAGGGGAACTGGAAATAGGACAGGTATCTGCCCTGATCCACGAAATCAAACCTGCAGCAGATGTGGTAGAAGAAATAATGAGCGATTACCATACGGCAATGCGCTCATTAAATTCGGGGTTTAACTAAATAACAGTTAAATAAATAGCATGTGTGTGCCGAGGCCGCTGCCCTGTTTGTAGAAGTCGCCCACAGTAATAATATCATCCACACCTTCGTAGAGGTCTTCTTTTGTGTAGTGGAACATTTCCATCGCCAGTTTGCAGGCCCAGAGTTTCACACCGGAAGCGGTGAGAATCTCGAGGAACTCATGCACATCGGGCATGTCTATTTTTTCCATTTCTTTTTTCATCATGGAAGTAGCCAGCGCTTCCATACCGGGTAAACCACCTAGCATGGTAGGCATGTGCATGGCAGGGTTGCCCACCGTGGCCACATGCAGGTGCTCTAATTTCTTTTTGTGAATGGCTTCCAGACCAAAGAAGGTAAAAAACATTTCGGCTTCAATGCCTTCCATCCTGGCGCCGTTGGCCAGTACAAAAGCGGCGTACACATTCTCCAGCGTTGCTTTGGAGAGAATGATCATCATTTTTTTTATTTCACCATTAAACTCGTTCATGGTTGTTCAATTTACAGCGTTGATTAAATACAGCTGGCAGGTTTGGGAATGCCGGCAATTTTGGTGGCGGTTTTCAGAGGGGCATTGGGAAACAGGGCATAGAATTCCTTGATGTCTACCACCCCGCTTTTGCCAACGCGGCGGATGCTCAGCGCAACATCATTTTTAAATTCGTTTTGCAGGTAGGTGAGTACTTCCCAGTGGCGCGGAGTAAGAGATAGATTGGCTTCTTTGGCCAGTTCTTCGCCTACGGCTTTGTTCCATTGTGCAAAATTAGTGAGGTACCCTTCTTCGTTTACGGTAACAGTTGTACCGGCAATCATCTTTTCCATAAAAAATGGTTTAGTTGTTCAAATGGTTAGTCAAATTTTTTTCCTGCTTCCTGCATGGTAGCAGAAACAAATGGTATATGTGTTCCTTTTAAAAGCATGTTCCAGTAGATCCAGCGGAAAGCCAGTTTACCCATATGGTTGATCCTGCTTTCTTTCAGCAGACGCAGCGGGCCAACACCGGGGAAAGGAAAACTGCCTTCTACAGGTTCGTGGGTGTAGTTGAAATCGATCAGCAGGGCTTTGCCGTTGCCGGTTTCGATGAAGCAGTTGGCGTGTCCGTCGAACTCTTCTTTCAGTGGTTCTCCCTTGATGAAGCGGAGGATGTTTTCGGTCAGGATCTCTGCTTCAAAATGCGCAACAGAACCAGCTTTGGAAGCGGGGATATTGCTGGCATCGCCCAACACAAAAATATTGGTGTATTGCAGCGACTGCAGGGTGGCTTTGTTGGTGGGAACATAGTTCAGGTCGTCTCCCAGTCCGGAACGGGCCATCAGTTCATCTCCTTTATTGGTGGGCACGGTCACCAACAGATCAAAAGGAATTTCCCTGCCGCCATAGTCGATAATTTTTTTCTCTTCATTGTTCACTTCAGCAATGGCAAAATCGCTTTCGATACTGATGCCTTTTTCGTGCAGCAGGTGCTCCAGGGCCTCGGTGGCTTTTGGTTTGGTGAAAGCGCCACTGAGCGGCGTAACATAAGTGATCTCCACTTTGTCGCGCATTTTTTTATGTTTGAAAAAAGAGTCGGCCAGGAAAGTAAACTCCAGCGGGGCAACCGGACATTTTATCGGCATTTCGGTAATATGCACCAGCAATCTGCCGCCTTCCCATTCCCGCAGTTTGTTGCGAAGCGCCAGGGCTCCTTCAAAAGTATAAAAATCAAAAACCGATTTATGCCATTCAGCTCCTTTCATGCCTTCCACTTCTTCCGGTGCTATTTTGGCTCCGGTAGCAATGATCAGCAGATCGTAGTGCAGCGCTTCGCCGCTCTTCAGAACCACCTGGTTGTTAGGCGCATCAATTTGTTGAATGCCTGCAGTCAGCAGTTGAACTCCCTTCGGAATAAATTCGGCAATGGATTTAATGATGTCTTCGGGCTGGTAAATATCGAAGGGTAAAAACAGGTAGCCGGGTTGGTAATGGTGTTCAACCCGCTCGTCGATGATTTGGATTTCCCATTCGTTGGAATCCAGTTCATGCTGGAGGTGGTTGGCCATCATGGTTCCCGCGGTTCCGGCTCCCAGTATAATTAAACGTTTCATATTGTGGTGTTTTGCATACCAAAAGTAGAAACCCCCACGAGGGGGTTCTGCTACTTATGTTACATAACATCATAATATGATGAATATCATAAAACAACCTGATCTACCACCAATGTTTTGGCCGCTGGCAGCTTATTTATGGGTGTAATAGGAGTTGGCCTGCGCCAGGCAGGTAACCACCAGATCGTTGATACAAACATGTTCGGGCAGGTTGGCCGCATAAAAAAGAATCTCGGCAATGTCTTCGGCCTGCAAGGCTTTGTATCCTTCGTACACCAGGTTGGCTTTTTCCTGATCGCCTTTAAAGCGCACCATGGAAAATTCGGTTTCAGCGGCGCCGGGATGAATGGCCGTAACTTTAATATGGTGCGGCAACAGGTCTATGCGCATGGCTTTGCTCAGTGCGTCTACCGCGTGTTTGCTGGCGCAATACGCATTACCTTCTTTGTACACTTCTTTTGCTGCAGTAGAACCGATGTTGATGATGTGGCCTTTCTGTCTGTTGATTAAATAAGGAAGCACGGCCTTGGTTACATACATGAGTCCTTTTACATTGGTGTTGATCATGGTGTCCCAGTCGTTGAGCGATGCCTGATCAAAAGGGTCTCTGCCCAGCGCCAGCCCGGCATTGTTTACCAGGATATCAATCTGCTGCCAGTCTGCAGGAATCTGGCCAATGGCGGTAGCCACTGCATCGCGGTCCTGCACATCGAACACCAGGGGCAATACCCTGATGCTGTATTGTCTGCTGAGTTGTGCAGCCAGCTCATTTAAACGTTCTGCTCTTCTTCCGGTGATGATGCAGTTCCATCCGGCTGCGGCAAATTTTTCTGCAATGGCTTTTCCAAATCCGGAACTGGCTCCGGTAATTAAAATTGTTTTACTCATACAATAGGTATTGCGGTTAAAATATCGGTTGATCAGGATGGATTCATCCTGCTGTGCTGCTGAATAAAATTCAGCAGGTATTGATTCAGTTGTGTTGTTGCTTCCAGCATGCCCATATGTCCTGTACCTTCCAGCACATGGAGTTGAATATGATCGGAAAGTGCAGCCTGCTCCAATACGTCGCCGAAGGGCGCTGCAACATCTTCGGTGCCTGCAATGATCAAAACCGGCAATGCCGTATTTCGCAGTACAGCGGTTCTGTCCGGACGCAGCATCATGGCCTGGTAATATTGTTGCAATGCCCGGTTGCTGAACTGTTTGCTTTTTTCGATGAGCGCAGCAACCACTTCTGGTGCTGCAGTTTTAAATGCATTGCCAAATAAACTGGCGATGGAATTTTTTAAAAAAGCATAGCCGCCATATTGCTCAATCAGCTCAATGCCGCGCTGCCTGTTCTTTTTCTTTTCTTCGTTGTCTGCATAGGCGGTGGAATGCACCAGTCCGAACCCGGCCAGGTATCCGCTGTACAATTCTGCAAAAGCCAGTGCAATGTATCCACCCATGCTGTGGCCCAATAGCAGACAGCGATGGATGTTTTCCTGATCCAGCATGGCTTTGATATCGGCAGCCATCGATTCCATACTCAGTTCATCGCCCTTGTTCAGTGATGGTCCCGTTCCGGGTAAATCGGGGATCAGCAGCATACAATGATCTTTCAGAAAATTCACCTGGTTGTTCCAGATGCTGCTGTCTTCACCAAATCCATGAATCAGTACCACAGGAAAACCCTTGCCGGTAACGGCATAGTGCATTACGGAATTGTTCCTGGTAACTGTTTGATGAATCATTGGTTTATCCGTTTTTGTTGAATCTGTGTTGCAGGGTTATGAAAACATGGAAGCCCGTGAGCAACAAGGCAAGGTATAAACTGTAGCGGAAAATATAATCGCCATGTTGAACATAGAAGCTGCTTTCGGTTCTCCGGGGTATGGCATATTTGATGGTAGCCGGCTGGTCCCATTCCCTGCGCTCCACTATTTCACCATATTCGTTGATGATGGCAGAAATGCCGGTGTTGGCGCTTCTGGCAACCCATCTCCTGGTTTCAATGGCCCTCAGCCTGGCATAAGCCAGGTGTTGCTGGTGACCGGGCGTGTTGCCCCACCAGCCATCGTTGGTGATGACGGTTAAAATATTGGCGCCGCGTTTTACATAGCTGGCTACATATTCACCATAAATACTTTCGTAACAAATGATCGGCGCTGCTATATACGGGTTGCCCGGATTGGCAAAAACACCTGCGGAATCGGAACGACCGTAGCCGCCGGTACTGCCACCGAACTGTTCAAACAAAGGAGCCATGATCCTAAGAAAGGAAGGCAGGGATTCCACACCGGGTACCAGCTTGCTTTTATTGTACAACTGAATCGGTTGGCCTGCTTCTATAGCGATGGCTGCATTGAATGCATCGTAATAAGTACCATTATCGGCCTGGCGTGCGGTAGGCGTGGCTTTTGTGGTGCCGTAGTTTTTAAAGGTTTCAATACCGGTCACCAGCGTGAGGCCCGGATGTTTTCGGGTAAATTCAAATACGGGCTGGTAATATTGATTCTGCGGAATCAGGTGTTGCCATTCGGCCACGCTCATGGCCGTTTCGGGCCAGATCACCAGCCGGGTATTGCTATCTGTAGCAGCTTCGGACAATGCAATCAGTTGCTGAATTTGTTGTGCA
This sequence comes from Sediminibacterium sp., assembly GCA_028687975.1. Classification (GTDB taxonomy): domain Bacteria; phylum Bacteroidota; class Bacteroidia; order Chitinophagales; family Chitinophagaceae; genus Sediminibacterium. Next base: position 4,964 of record JAQTZD010000087.1, on the reverse strand, counting down.
GCAGTGCTTATTTCAAATTTCTGGTAAGGATCAATATTCGGCTGTACCACCACCACATTGTCTGCCGCTTTTTCCGCAGCAGCTTTTGCATAAATGTATTGATTGAAAAAAGAAAGGGAAACAGGCAAGAGGGCTGTGAGCAAACCTTGAATGAGTATCTTGTTCACAGGTGCTTTGGCAATGATCTGTTTGGTTAAACGGTACACCAGTACGTTCATCAGCAGGATCAGCAGGCTGCCACCGCCCACGCCGGTGTACTCGTACCATTGCACATGAGACGGATAGTTGGCAAAAACATTGCCCAGTGTAAGCCAAGGCCAGCTGAGTTCCCAGTTCAGGTGAACATATTCAAAACCCAGCCAGAACAACACCAGCATCAGTAAAGCAACATCGCTGCTGTATCTTTTTTTGAAAATGAAATATCCCCACCAGGGCAGGGTCATGAGCAGGCTGTTGGCAATGATGGCAGCAACAGCGCCCACGTCTGTGGAATTCCACATCCACCAGGTAGTACAGGCATTCCAGCCGAGCAGGGCCAAAAAAGCAAAGCCCCAGAAACTACGGGGCTTTTCAATCTGGTCGGCCAGCATCAGCAGCGGTACAAAAGCAATGTATATCAGCAGCGTAAATGGCGCCATGGGCCATGCAGCTGTGAGCAGTACACCCGTTAACAGGGATAGTCCTAACCGTTGCATTGTATTCAAAGGATTGAGTTTAAGAATGGCAGTATTTATTTTCTGCTGTAGTTCGGCGCTTCTTTCGTAATGTCTACGTCGTGCGCGTGACTTTCTTTCATTCCTGCATTGGTGATCTTGATGAAGGTTGCTTTCTGCAAATCGCTGATGTTTTTAGCGCCGCAGTAGCCCATGCCGGATCTCAAACCACCCACATACTGGTAAATGATTTCACTCAGGTTACCCTTGTAGGCAACCCTTCCTTCAATTCCTTCCGGAACATATTTTTTTACATCCGCTTCCACATCCTGGAAATAACGATCACCACTTCCCTGACTCATAGCGCCCAGGCTGCCCATGCCGCGGTATTCTTTGAATTTTCTTCCTTCATAAATGATGGTATCTCCGGGGCTTTCTTCCACACCAGCAAACACACTACCCATCATCACCACATTGGCTCCTGCGGCAAGTGCTTTCACCATATCGCCGGTATAACGGATACCACCGTCGGCAATCAGCGGAATGCCCAGTGGTTGTAAGGCTTTGGCCACTTCCATAACGGCAGTCAGTTGCGGAACACCTGCACCGGCCACAATACGGGTGGTACAAATAGAACCGGGTCCGATACCTACTTTAACGCAGTTGGCGCCCGCATCGGCCAGTGCTTTGGCACCTGCACCGGTGGCCACATTGCCTGCGATGATCTGTAATTTCTTGAAGTTTTTTCTCAGCGCTTTCAGGGCATCAATTACGCCCTTGCTGTGACCATGTGCGCTGTCGAGGGTAACCACATCCACACCTACCTGCTGCAAGGCATAGGCCCTGTCCATCAGGTCGTTGGTGATGCCCAATGCGGCACCGGTCAGCAATCTGCCCAGATTGTCTTTTACTGCATTGGGATAATTGCGGATCTGTAAGATATCGCGGTAGGTGATCAGCCCAATCAGCTTGCCCTGCTTGTTTACAACAGGCAGCTTTTCAATTTTATAGTTCTGCAGAATTTTTTCTGCTTTCTTCATGTCGGTTCCTTCCGGAGCGGTAACAAGGTTTTCCTTTGTCATCACTTCTTTCACCTTGCGTCGCTTGTCTGTTTCGAAGCGAAGGTCGCGGTTGGTTAAAATACCTACGAGTTTATTGGCTTCATCCACTACCGGAATACCACCGATTTTATTTTCCTTCATCAGCAGCATGGCATCCCCGATGGTTGCATCAATCAGCAGGGTGATGGGATCAATGATCATACCACTCTCACTGCGTTTTACTTTGCGAACCTGTTCGGCCTGCTTCTCGATAGACATGTTTTTGTGCAGAATGCCCAGTCCGCCTTCTCTTGCCAGTGCAATGGCCAGATTGGCTTCTGTAACGGTGTCCATTGCTGCAGACAGAATGGGAACGTTCAATAAAATGTCTTTGGTAAGCCGGGAACTGATGTTCACTTCTTTGGGAAGAACTTCGCTGAAGGCAGGCATCAGCAGAACATCATCAAAGGTTAAGCCCTCGCCGAATAATCTGGAGGAGGTATTGCTTTTGGTGGAGCGGTTGTTGTTTGTTGCCATGTGCAAAGATAGCGGACTGCGCAAATTCCCTCCAAAAAAAATTGGTTAACTTCGCGCCTTAACTCGATTTTAAAGCGGATGCAGGAGCAACAACCCACGGCCAACACACCTTATTTCACCTTCCAGTTTGGCCTGCTCTGCCTCAGTAATTTCCTTTTTTCCACCAGTTTTAACATGATGATCCCGGAATTACCGGGCTATATCAGTATGCTGGGCGGGGAATCCTATAAGGGGCTGATCATTGCTCTGTTTACTCTCATGGCCGGTATTTCCAGGCCATTTAGCGGAAAACTCACCGATACGGTGGGCCGGGTGCCGGTGATGATCTTCGGTTCCCTGGTTTGCGTGGTTTGTTCGTTGCTTTATCCGGTACTCACCACAGTAGCCGGATTTTTATTGCTACGTTTTCTGCATGGATTTTCCACCGGATTCAAACCCACGGCTACGGCAGCATACGGGGCCGATGTGGTGCACAAGTCCAGAAGGGGAGAAGCGCTGGGTGCCTTGTCTATCGGGTATACGCTGGGTTCATCGGCAGGACCCATGATCGGAAGTTACCTGGTGGATCATTTCAGTTACAATACCATGTTCTATGCATCTTCTTTGTTTGCATTGGGGTCCGTAGCCATTCTGTACAATGTGAAGGAAACCCTGAAGAACCCCAAACCATTTGCCCTCCGGCATCTGCGCGTAAGCAGAAATGAAATCGTAGAAAAAACAGCTTTCAAACCCGCGCTGATCAATCTGTTGTTGTGTTTGTCGATTGGTTGTACCATCACCATTGCACCCGATTTAAGTGAGCACCTGGGCATGCACAACAAGGGGATGTTCTTTGCCTTCTTCACCATAGCATCGCTGGTGATCCGGCTGGTGGCATCAAAAGTATCCGACCGCTATGGGAGGGTACCTGTTTTGCAGGTGTCGTCCTTTGTACTCGTGATCTCCATGCTGATCCTGGCGTTTGCAGGATCGGTAACCATGATGATGATTGGTTCGGTGATTTACGGATTGAGCTGGGGCATCAACAGCCCGGCCATCAGTGCATGGACGGTGGATTTGTCTCCACCCGAGAGCAGGGGAAAAGCCATTGCCACCATGTACATTGCATTGGAAGTGGGGATTGGCGCAGGTGCACTGTTTTCTGCGGAGATCTACAACAACCAGGCAAGCAATTTCAAGTATGCATTCCTGGCACCGGGTTTCTTTGCACTGCTCGCCTTCTTTTTACTGATTCGCTGGAACAAAAAATCAAAGCAGGCAAATGCGCTTGCCGGGTAAGGTCCGGATGATATTCTGTATTTCCAGGTTCAGCAACATATTGGCCAGACTGCCCGAATCAACTGGAAGCAGCCACAGCAACTCATCTGTACTGCAACCGTCTTTTTCCTGCAACAACCGAATCAATGCCTGTTCTGCGGAAGATAAGTTTGCAGCAGCAACATCGGCCACAGGAAGCGCCGGACGAGGCAGTTCCCAACCCATGGTTTCGAGCAACTGTTCAGGGCCGGTGTACAACAGGGCTTTTTGTTGCTGAATCAACTGCAGACAGCCCGCACTTTTTGCATCGTTCAATCTGCCCGGCACGGCAAACAATTCCCGGTTGTATCCAAAGGCAAGATCGGCCGTAATCATGCTACCGCCTTTGGCAGCCGTTTCGACCACTACGGTGGCATCGGCCATGCCAGCCACCACCCGATTCCTTCTCGGGAAATTGTATTTATCTGCTTTTGTATGCAAATGAAATTCGGTGAGCAGGCCGCCCTGATCCAGCATGTTCTTAGCCAGGTTCCTGTGTGCAGGCGGATAGAGATCGTCCAGTCCGTGTGCCAGTACGCCAACCGTATGCAGTCCGTTCTGCAGGGCAGCTTTGTGCGCAATGGCATCAATGCCGTATGCAAGACCGCTGACCACCAGCACCTGTTTGGGCAGCGAAGCCACCAGGTTTTCGGTAACCTGTTGGCCATAGTGGGAATTGCTGCGGGTACCAATGATGCTGAGTACCGCAGTTGCATTTAAATCGGCAGTGCCCTTCCAGAACAACAGGGTGGGCGCATCGGGGCAATGCAGGAGTTTTTGCGGATAGGCCGGATCGGTGATGAACAGGGGTTGTATGCCCTGTTGTGTAACAAAGCGAACGGTTTGTTCGGCCAGTTGATCAGCTATGCGATCTGTTTTGTGCAACAGTATTTGTTTCACCAATGCCTGACCGATGCCGGGCATGGAACGCAGTTCTTCTTCACTGGCATGCAGAATGCGCGAAGCGGTTCCAAAATACCGGATCAGTTTTTTTCTGGAAACCGGACCCAGTCCGGGAATCAGGGTAAAGGCAACCTGGTGCAACAAATGGTCCTGCATCATTTTTGGCTGCAAGCTCAGCAAAATTCAGACCCTGGTGTAGCGTGTTACTACGTTATATTCCGGTGATTGTAACGGTGGTTCTTCTGTTGAGCGCGCGGCCCGCCTCCGTTTTGTTGTCGGCAATGGGCCTGGTATCGCCATAGCCTTTGTAGGCCACTCTTTCCGGAGCAATGCCTTTGCCGGTTAGCCAGTCTGCAATGGCTTTGGCCCTGTTGGAAGACAGCTTCATGTTATCGGCCAGTTGGCCGATATTGTCTGTATGTCCGCCAATTTCCACGCGCAGCGATGCATTGTCTGTTAATACCTGGTACAGTTTTTCCAGCTCAATAAATGCATCGGCCGGAAGACTGAATTCGTTGGAAGCAAACTGAATGTT
>JAQTZD010000086.1 GCA_028687975.1 Sediminibacterium sp. | reverse complement strand
GAATAGGCTTGGTTTAACATATTCATTATCAGTATTAGAAGACCAGAATTGGAACAAGGTGTGGGAGTCTAATTTCAGTCCGGTTATTGTGGGAGATTTTGTAGGAATCCGGGCATCTTTTCATGAGTCCATTTCCGGGGTTAAACACGAATTGGTGATTACGCCCAAGATGAGTTTTGGTACCGGCCATCATGCAACCACTTACACGGTGATGCAGCTTATGCGGGAGCTGGATTTTACAGGGAAAAGGGTGTTCGATTTCGGAACCGGAACAGGTATTCTGGCCATCCTTGCCGAGCAACTCGGGGCCTCCTACGTGCTGGCTGTGGACAACGACGAGTGGTGTATTGAAAATTCCCGTGAAAATATTTCAATTAACAACTGCAAAAACATTGAAATTCAGCAAGTTGATTCAATTATGGACGGCTGGAAGTTTGATATTGTTATTGCCAACATCAACCGGCACATCATCGAGGCCAATTTGTCTTCTTTGCCAGCTGTGTTGCAGAAAGGGGGGAGTCTGATCCTCAGCGGACTGCTGCAGTCCGACGAAAAAGACATGCTGGCAGCCTGTAACCTGTTGGGTTTCACCCACCAGAAAACCCTGCAGAAAGATGGCTGGATTGCCATTTTTTTAACGAATTGATAAATTACCAACGTTAATTTAGTATTAAGTTTAGCCTCCAGGGGTTATATTTGTGGACCATATTACACGTAATGAACGAAGTTTTGTTAATCATTTTAGCCTATCTCATCGGCTCGGTTCCGACCGCCGTATGGGTTAGTAAACGTTTCTTCAAGATTGATATCCGCGACTACGGAAGCGGAAATGCAGGTGCCACCAATACTTTCAGGGTACTGGGATCCAAATGGGGTACCGTTGTAATGTCTATTGACGTACTGAAAGGGGTGATTGCTACCTCGCTGTATGTATTGCTGCCTTACTACATGACCGATGAGTGGAGCCGGACCAATTTTATGGTTGGACTGGGACTTTCTGCAGTGTTAGGACATATTTTTCCCATCTGGGCCGGATTCAGAGGCGGCAAGGGGGTAGCGACCCTTCTGGGAATGGCCGTAGCCATTCAACCCCTGGTTGCACTTTGCTGTGTCGGGGTATTTCTGCTGGTACTTTATCTGACCCGCTTTGTATCGCTTAGTTCTATTCTGGCGGGTGTTTCCTTCATGGTTTTTATTCTCTTTATCTTCAATGAAAAAGAAACACTCTACCGCATATTTGCTGTAATGGTTGCTCTGATGGTGATCCTCACACACCAGAAAAACATTACCCGGATCCTGAAGGGTACCGAAAGCAAAATCCCGTTCTTTAAGAAAAGGGACAGGCGAAAGAGCAGCAAGTAACCGCTCAGAAGGAACCTTTTTTCAAATTCTAACAGGATTTTTATGAAACAAACGCTGTTTGCTTACAGTTTCGTCTGTATAGCATGCTTATTAAGTGGTTGCCAGCGCAATGCCATTACCGGCAGGTCGCAGTTATCAATTGTATCCGAGTCCGAAGTACAGTCGCTGGCAGTAGGTCAGTATAAGTCTTTCCTGGATTCCAATAAAGTGGTTACCGCTTCCAGTAAGGATGCCGCAATGGTGAAAAGAGTAGGGAACCGGATCATCGAAGCCATCAAAAGTTATTACGCAACACAGGGACTTTCCAGGGAGTTGGAGGGCTATAGCTGGGAGGTAAACCTGGTAGAAAATAAAGAAATGAATGCATGGTGCATGCCTGGAGGAAAAATCGTGGTATATACCGGGTTATTGCCAGTAACCAAAAACGAAGCTTCACTGGCTGTGGTGATGGGCCATGAAATTGCGCACGCACTTGCCCGCCATGGCAGTGAACGAATGAGTCAGGCCATGCTCCAGCAGGGCCTGGGACTGGGTATTTCCCTGGCATTGTCTAATAAACCTGCTCAAACACAAAATATTTTTAATACTGCATACGGAATCAGTTCCGGAGCAGGGCTGTCTGCTTTCAGCAGGAGCAATGAACTGGAAGCCGATAAATATGGTCTTCGTTTTTCATCGCTGGCCGGTTACAATCCCCGGGAAGCCATCGATTTCTGGCAAAGAATGGCCAAAGCCTCCGGTGGAGGATCGGTGCCAAGTTTGTTCAGCACCCACCCGAGTGATGCCACCCGAATCGCTGAATTAGAGAAGGTTATGGACGAAACCATTAAAAATTATTATAAAAAGCCGTAACATTTTTTTAACTTTGTGCTCTTTTTAAGCCTATTAAACTTCCTTTAAGGCATGTACAGTCAAACGCTTCTAGAGAAACTTCAGTTAAAGGATGAAAAGAATCTGCTGATTCAAGGATTGCCTTCTTCCATTGAAAAACAGTTTGCCAAGCTTACCTACGCCAAGAATGTAACTCCGCTGCTCAAGAGCAAAAAAGTGGATTTTGTACTGGTGTTTGCGCTCAGTCAGACGCAGCTGAACAATGTATTGTGCGAAGTGTTCCCGGCATTGCACGACGAAACCAAGCTCTGGATAGCCTATCCCAAAGCCACCAGTAAAATTGCCAGCGACCTGAACCGCGATTGCAGCTGGGAATGTATCACCAAGAAGGAGTACGAATGTGTACGCCAGGTGGCACTGGACCATGTATGGAGCGCCATGCGTTTCAAGAAACTGGACCAGATTCCCAACAGAACCCGGAATTTTTCCGAAAGCAAAGGGTTGCAGCTGAACGGGGTGGATTTTGAAAAAAGGCTGGTAAAAGCGCCGGTAGAACTGGAAAGACTGTTTACCACGCACGAAGAAGCGAAGGAATTTTTCACCTCTCTCTCTTTCACCAATCAGAAAGAGTATGTTACCTGGATTGAGGGTGCAAAGAAGGAGGAAACCCGCAAACGCCGTCTGGAAACAGCCCTGGAAAAATTATTGGCCGGTAAACGGAATCCAACGGAAAAATAACTTACTCCCGGATTTTTCTTATCCCATTTTACTCTCCAGTTCCATGACCAGCTCAAACTGCTGTTCATACTCCTGGTTGAGGGTGGCTAATTTTTGCTGAATCTGTTTATAATCTGCTTCCAGTGCAGTGAACTGGTCTTTGTTGGTATATGTGTCCGGATTGCCCAGGCGTTCTTCCAGCTGCTGTTTCTCTGTAATAGCCTTGTTCACCGTTTCTTCCAGGTTGACCAGCTTCCGTTGCTGTTTTTGCAATTCTTTCTGGGCTTCTTTGTTAAACGGCTGTGATTTCAGCGCCTCTGCCGGTTTAGGTGCAGCAACAGGTGCTTTTGCAGAAGTAGCTGGTGAGGAAGGTTTGGACTCGCTTCCGTTGGATTTGTTCTGCAGTTCTTCCAGGCGTTTTTGCTTGTCCATCCGCTCATTCCATTCCACCCATTCCTGGTAGGTTCCTTTGAATTCCTTGATTTGCTGGTCTACAATTTCCCAGATTTTATTGGCTGTTTTGGAAATGAAGAAACGGTCGTGGCTTACAAAAATGATGGTGCCCTCGTATTTATTGAGCGCATCTGCCAGCAGTTCTACCGAATGCATGTCCAGGTGGTTGGTCGGTTCATCGAGCAACAGGAAATTGGCCTTGCTCACAATGGTTTTGGCCAATGCTACCCTTGCTTTTTCACCACCACTCAGTACCCGGATCTTTTTATCTACATCATCGCCCCCAAACAGGAAAGCGCCTAATAAACTTCTCAGCTCAGGATCGGTCTTTTTGCTTCCGCAATGCTGCAACTCTTCCAGTATGGTATGGTTCAGCGTAAGGGCTTCCAGCTGGTGCTGTGCGTAAAAACTGGGTTCCACATTGTGTCCCCAGGTGCGTTCACCCGTAAATGGTTCTGTTCCCGCTACAATGCGCAACAGGGTAGACTTACCCTTGCCATTGGCTCCGATCAGGGCAATTTTATCGCCCCGCTCAATTTCAGCAGAACCATTGGTGAGGATATGATTGTCGCCAAACTGCTTGCACACATCTTTCAGGGTAACCAACACTTTGCCGGGAACCTTATCCAGCTGAAAGTTGATCCGCAGATCGGGTCTTTCCAATTGTACATCTTCAATTTTATCGAGCTTATCTAGTCGTTTCTGTACGCTCTGCGCTTGTGCAGCCTTACTGGCCTTGGCTTTGAAACGTTCAATGAAACGTTCCTGCTGGCGGATATAATCCTGTTGGTTCTCAAATGCTTTTTGCTGCATATCGATCCGGATCATTTTCTCCGCTTCATAGAAATCGTAGTCGCCGGTATAGATATGCAACTGACGCTGGTAGAGTTCTACAATCTTATTCACCATCCGGTTCAGGAAGTATTTATCGTGACTCACGATCACCACACTGCCTTTGTAATTAACCAGGTATTTTTCCAGCCATTCAATAGAAGGAAGGTCAAGGTGGTTGGTAGGCTCATCGAGCAGGAGTACATCCGGTTGTTGCAGGATCATCTTAGCCAGCAATACCCGCATCCTCCACCCACCCGAAAATTCTTTATAGGGGCGAGCCAGGTCGTTGTTACTGAAGCCGAGGCCATGCAGCACTTCTTCTGCCTTGTGGTGAATATTGTATCCGTCCAGTACATCCAGTTCGTGTAAACAATCGGTGTATTTGATCAGCAGGGCTTCGTCTTCCGGATGCTGTTCCAGTTCATGTCCGAGGGTTTCTATTTCCTTTTCCAGGGCACGCACGCGTTCAAAAGCGCCAAGGGCGACCTCCGTAATGGTATCGTTGGTGTCGAAGCTGAGCAAATCCTGGTGGAGATAGCCAATGGTCGTGTCGCGTCCTTTCTCCACCGTTCCTTTGGATGGCTGGTATTCGCCAACCAATACTTTCAGGAGGGTAGATTTTCCGGTTCCATTGTATCCAACCAGGCCAATACGGTCGCCGGGCTGGATGTGCCAGGTAGCATCCTCCACAATTACGCGGGCCCCAAATTCAAAAGTCACATTCTGTAAGCCAATCAGCATCGATTCATCAATTTAAGGCCGCAAAGGTAATTCTAAACCGCTTCAAAAGAAATTGCTTTACATTTATCATATAAAAACTTTTTTTATGCAAAAAGCCCTGCTTGTATTTGCCGTGCTTTTTTTCTTTTCCTGCAACAGTTCCGATCTTAAGCCGGCGGATGTTGCAGCCCCGGTGGTATTCACGGGTACCAGTGGAAATTCCGCTGCATTCAATGCTACTTTCAAAAAGGCACTGCAGGATTATTATGAACTGAAGGAACAGTTTATAGCCGAAAATAGGGGCGGTATCGACACAGCCGCATCTCAACTGAAGTATTCGGTAAACGAAATATTAACCGATTCTTTAAGCGGCGACAGCACCATACGCATGGTGGCAAAAACTTATATCACAGGAATTGATGCAGAACTGATCGGATTAAAGGGAGAGCAGGACCTGGAAGAAAAACGCAAGGCTTTTCAAATGGTGGGCGAGCAATTCTACGATCTGATCCGTACCGTACAATATGATCAGGAAGTGATTTACCATGTGTACTGCTCCGGCGTTTTTAGTGATGAGGGCGCCAGCTGGTTAAGTTCCTCGGCCCAAATCCGCAATCCTTACCGGCCTAAAACAATGCCGGATTGCGGGGAAGTCCGGGATTCCATCGATCTAAGAATTAAAGCGAAATAATTGAACCAAGGAGCGGTTGGATTGTTTAAGAAAACGTATGAAGAAGATTTGGGTTGTTTTATGCACTTTGTTCATTGGTGTACAGCTACTAGCACAGGAAAAATTTACGGTTAGCGGGTATGTGAAAGACTCCCTGAGCGGAGAAACCCTGATTGGCGCCAATATCGGCCTTCGCTCAGAAGGTAAATCTATCGTCAGCAATGGATATGGCTTTTACTCCATCACCCTGCCACGTGGAGTGTATGAATTTACGGTTTCCTTTATCGGATATCAATCCAATACCATCAAGGTAGATTTGAACAGCAACAAAGACCAGAACATACTCTTGTTGCCCAATGCAGCTTTTATCAATAATGTTACCGTTGTTTCCCGCCGTAGAGACAATAATGTAAAAACTACCCAAATGGGTAAGTTTGATCTGAATATCAATACATCCAAAGCCTTACCTGCTTTTTTAGGAGAGGTGGATGTGCTGAAAACCCTGCAGTTGCTGCCAGGTGTGCGCAATGCAGGAGAAGGTAATGCCGGTTTTTATGTTCGGGGAGGCGGGCCGGATCAAAACCTGATTTTGCTGGATGATGCTGTGGTTTACAATACCGGGCATTTGTTCGGATTCTTCTCGGTATTCAATTCGGATGCGATCAAAAACGTGAGCCTGATCAAGGGAGGTATGCCAGCGCAATATGGCGGCAGACTTTCTTCTGTGGTGGATGTGGCCATGAAGGAAGGCAATATCAATAAAACACAAGTAGATGCGGGTATTGGTTTGATTGCTTCCCGGTTTTCGGTGCAGGGCCCCATCATTAAAAATAAAATGTCGTACATCATTTCGGCAAGAAGAACCTATGTGGATCTGCTGACCAGACCATTCATTAAAAAGACCAGTGATTTTTACGGATCGGGCTACTATTTTTACGACCTCAATGCAAAAATCAACTACCAGTTTTCCGAGAAAGACCGGTTGTACCTGAGTGGGTATTTCGGGCGCGATAAATTCACCTTTAATAATGCGGCCCGTTCTTTCAATACCATCATCGACTGGGGCAATGCCACCGCATCCCTCAGATGGAACCATGTATTCAACAAGAAATTGTTTTCCAATACCACGGTTGTATACAACGATTATCATTTTACCCTCGATGGCAAACGAAATGATTTTGTATTGAATCTGTCTTCCGGTATTCGTGATCTCACACTAAAAACCGATATTGATTTTTATCCCAGACCCGAACATAAGTTCAAGTTCGGAGGTCAGTACACTTACCATACGTTTCTTCCGAATATCCTGAGTGGCCGGCAGGACAGTGTTATTTTTTCGCCGACCAATGCCAGTAAAAAATTTGCCAATGAAATGGCGCTTTATCTGCAGGACGACTGGGAGCTGAGCTCCCGCCTCAAAGTAAATCTGGGGATACGCTACAGCCTTTTTCAACAGGTGGGGCGGTATACCAATTATATGCGCGACGATAACGGCAATAAAACCGACAGTACGGTATACGGGAGGGGACAACTCGTTAAAAGCTATGGCGGTTTTGAACCCAGGGCCACCTTCAGGTATACCCTCGATGAAACGCAATCATTGAAGCTGGGTGTTACCAGAAACCTCCAATACATTCACCTGGTAACCAATGCAGGTTCAACACTGCCAACCGACCTCTGGGTACCCAGCACTTTACGGGTAAAGCCACAGATCAGCTGGCAATATGCTGCAGGTTATTTCCGGAATTTCAAAGACGGTATGTTCGAAACCTCCATCGAAGCGTATTACAAAACCATGGATAACCAGATCGAATACAAGGAAGGTTATACGCCTTCCCTCAAAGATCCCGAAGAAGAATTTGTGTTCGGGAAGGGGTGGAGCTATGGAGCAGAATTCTTCGTTAATAAAGTAAAAGGCAGATTTACCGGATGGATTGGCTATACACTCAGCTGGACCTGGCGTAAATTTGATCAGCTGAACAATGGTAATAAATTTCCGAGCCGGTACGACCGCAGGCATGATATATCTGTAGTGGGCAATTATGAGCTGAGTGATCGCTGGAGATTGTCGGGCGTGTTTGTTTATGGAACAGGAAGCGCTATTACGGTGCCGGAAAGTTTTTATTTTATCAACGGGGTATTGTCTCAGCAGTTTGGCAGCATCAATTCTTACAGAATGAAACCCTATCACCGGATGGACCTGGCAGCAACGTATACTCCCAAGCCAAAGAAAATCCGCAAGTATACCACCAACTGGGTCTTCAGTTTGTACAATACCTACAGCAGAATGAACCCATATTTCCTGTATTTTGATCAGGAAGGCTCTGCTGCAGATGGTACATTAAAAGTATCTGCCAAACAGGTTTCCCTGTTCCCGATTATCCCTTCTGTAACCTGGAATGTAAAATTCTAAACAGGACTCCAAAAAACCTTTATGGTAGTTTGGGTGAATACTGAATAACCACTTTGGCGTTGCGCTCCTCATTGGAGGCCAGAAATATTTCATAGCGTTTTCTGCCGGCAGTGATGACCATCAATGCAGTATTGGGAGGAATTGCTCCCAGGTTTTCTGCTACTACGACCAATTCGTGGTTGTTGTCGGATTCATTGTTCCTGATGCGGAAGCTGATGGGGTTATAAGCCAGCCGCGCATTTTTTACAACCTGTACATTGTTGTGGTAAACCGAAATGGTGTCGTTGTCGATCGTGCCATTATCGAACAGGTCTATCTGGATCATTTCCTCATCTGTAAGTATGGTTCTTACCAGTTTGTTTTCCCGCTCCAGTAAAACACTCGGTATGGGACCATTGCTTTTTTCCCGATGATCCTCCTTTGGTTTAACCGTGCTGGAAATGGTTGGTTCCTGAACGTAGGGTTGTGCCGGAAGTTTTGGTGCGGCAGGAGCAGGGGGCAGTTTGACTGCTTCTTTCGGAGGAGGAACGCCGGTAATCCTGGTCTTGGGAATATTTTTGGCAACCGGGGGCTGGCTTTTCACAGTAACTTTTGGCTGTGTGTTTTTGGCAGGGTTGGTATTGGCCGACCCTTTGAACTGTTGGCTCGCAGGAGACTTTTTGGAAGTGGTAATGGAACCGGATGCTGTATTTTTTTTTGTAGCCTTTTTGGCTCCAGCCACGGCAGAATCGATGTGTTTGGTCAGAAAATCTTCTTTTTCAAAATCGGAAACAGGCACTCTTTCCAGATAAACCTTACCGCTTCCACAGTCTCCCTTGTCTTTTACGTTGGTAGAAATAAAGGTTCCCTGGAGTACTTCCAGTTTGCCCACTTTGCTGTAATCGAGGTAGCAGGTCATCAGGCAGGGCTCACTTTTATCACCTACCCGAAGATCTACGAGTTTGGTCTCTTTCAGCAACAGGGTTTTGGAAGTAACATTGTAAATGCCCTGCAGGGTGGCTTTGCCGTAAAAAACAGCGCTTTTATAAGAGTAGGTAACACCCCGGATGCCGTTGTTGGAGAGTTGTTCAATCTGAATCTCGTATTTGTACATCTCTTCCCGGAGCCCTTCACGGTACATACCGTTGGGGGAGCTGAAATAGCCACGCCAGATACCGGTAATTTTTTGTGCAGGTCCCTGAATAACGAAAAACAATAAAGAAGTTAGCGTAAAAATCAACTTCATTCTGCAAAACTAACACCTGAAAGCTTATTTCACCGATAAAAAAGCGTTAAAGGTTTTACTGTATTTGCTACCTTTGCAGACTTAAATTAAACAGATATACCATTAGTATGATTAACATCAGTTTTCCGGATGGCGCAGTAAGACAGTATGAGCCCGGTATTTCTGCATTGGACATTGCTAAATCGATTAGCGAAGGTCTTGCACGAAAAGTACTGGTTGCGAGTGTGAACAACAAGGTTGTGGATGTAACAACGACCATTACGGATGATGCTACGATCAAATTTCATACATGGGATGATGCCGAAGGAAAAAATACTTTCTGGCATTCTACAGCACACCTGATGGCGGAAGCGATTGAATCCATTTTCCCCGGAGTAAAGTTCTGGGTAGGCCCGGCTTTGGACAAAGGGTTTTATTATGATATGGATCTGGGCGACCGGAAGATCTCCGAAGACGACCTGCTGGCCATTGAGAAAAAAATGAACGAACTGGCTAAAAAGAACAATCTCTACATAAGAATTGAAAAGCCGAAAGACGAAGCCATTGCTTATTTTGCCGAAAAAGGGGATGAGTATAAGCTGGATCTGCTGAACAACCTGAAAGACGGAGAAATTACTTTTTACCAGCAGGGTGAGTTTACCGATCTCTGCCGCGGGCCGCATATTCCACATACCGGTTTAATCAAGGCTATCAAACTGACCAGTATTGCAGGTGCATACTGGAAGGGAGATGAAAAAAATAAAATGCTGACCCGCTTATATGGGGTGAGCTTCCCGAATCAGAAAGAACTGGATGAATACATACATATGCTGGAGGAAGCCAGAAAGCGGGACCACCGCAAACTGGGTAAGGAACTCAGCATATTTACCATGGACGATGATGTGGGTCAGGGCCTGCCACTGTGGTTGCCCAATGGAACCATCATTATTGAAGAACTGGAAAAACTGGCCAAGGAAACCGAGGAGGCTGCAGGATATAAGCGCGTGGTAACCCCGCATATTGCCAAGGAGAGCATGTACCTCACCAGCGGTCACCTTCCATATTATGCAGACAGTATGTTTCCGCCAATGGAACTGGATGGTACCAAATATTACCTGAAAGCCATGAACTGTCCGCACCACCACAAGATTTTTGGTGCAGAACCCAAGAGCTATAAAGACCTGCCATATCGTATTGCCGAATACGGTACCTGTTACCGGTATGAGCAGAGCGGTGAGTTGTTTGGCCTGATGCGGGTACGCTGCCTGCACATGAACGATGCGCATATCTATTGTAATAAAGAACAGTTTGCGCAGGAGTTCAGGGCAGTGAATGAAATGTACATCAAGTATTTCAAGATTTTCGGTATCGACAAATACGTGATGCGGTTGAGTTTGCACGATCCCGCCAAGCTGGGTCAGAAATATGTAAATGAACCTGCACTTTGGAAAGATACCGAAGACATGGTTCGCCAGGTGCTGATCGAAAGCAATATCCCTTTTGTGGAAGTGCAGGATGAAGCAGCATTCTACGGACCCAAGATTGATGTACAGATCTGGAGCGCCATTGGCCGTGAGTTTACCCTGGCTACCAACCAGGTAGATTTCAACTCCGGACGCAAGTTCAAACTGGAATATACCACCCCTACCAACGATACAGATATACCGTTGATCATACACCGTGCACCACTGGGTACCCATGAGCGTTTCATCGGATTCCTGCTGGAACATTATGCAGGTAAGTTCCCTGTGTGGATCGCGCCGCTGCAGGTAAAGATTCTGCCGATCAGCGATAAGTTCATGGATTATGCCAATGAAGTGCATGCGCAGCTCAGAAAGGCCGGGGTAAGGGTTGAAATAGACGATCGAAGCGAAAAAATAGGTAAGAAGATCAGGGATACCGAATTGTTAAAAGTGCCTTATATGCTGGTATTGGGTGAGAAGGAGGTGAACGAAGGCCGGCTGGCGGTAAGACGTCAGGGAAAAGGAGACACCGGAACCGTTACCATAGCCGAATTCATTACCCAGATCAGGGAGGAGATCCTTGAACGTAAATCGGCTGAATAGTTCATTTAATCCTATCTTTACCAAAATTTAAAAACCAAACAAGTTTTAATGGCATTACCACCAAGAGGCGGAGGAAGATTTAATCCA
>JAQTZD010000085.1 GCA_028687975.1 Sediminibacterium sp. | reverse complement strand
GGGTGAGAAGTGTTGGAAATCTCCAATTTTACAACGGGATATTCCTTACCATCTTCCCAAAGAATGGTTTCCTTGGTTTGTGCAGTAGACTTGCTCAGGAAAGCTGTACCGTTACTCATGTCTTTGAAAACAACGAAACGGTAATTTTCAGGATGGATACCTTGCTTCATACGATTTTGTTTAGGTGGTACGGATTTGGCCGTACGATTATTAAATTTGGAATGCAAAGTTAGGGAAATCCCCTGTTTTCACCAAATGGAAACCGGTTCTCCGGCTTTTAGCTCTTCATGTTTACAAATTGCAGCGGAATGCCAAAGTTTCCGGCCCTGCATTTGGCTATAACTTCTTGTAAATCATCTATTTTCTTGCCTGTTACCCGGATAATATCGTCCATGATGGCCGCCTGTACCTTGTACCCGCCGTCCTTGATCATTTTCACGATTTTCTTGGCATCTTCCTGTTTCAGGCCATTTTGTACCGGAACTTCTTTTTTGATGACTTTGCCGCTGGGATAGGCATCCTTGCTAAAATCGAAAGCATTTCCGTCGATTCCCTGTTTCATGGACCGGCTGATCAGCACATCGATCAACTGTTTCATCTGCATTTCACTATCCACTTCCAGAGACACAACAAAGTCCTTTTTGTTGAGTTCTACTTTAACAGCAGTACCCTTGAAATCGTACCGGGTGGAGATTTCTTTCTTTACCGTGTTGATGGCATTGTCCAATACCTGGAGATCAACAGCGCTGGCAATATCAAATGAAGGCATAATAAAACTTTTGACAAAGTTACTTAATGCAGGTCAGACTGAGCTTTTCCCAGAAATAAAAAAGCCCCGATAGAAATCGGGGCTGTTACCATATTAACACATGAGAAAAAGAGACTGATTATTTGCCATTACCTGCGCCTACCCTGCTTTGCTCGTCTTCCGCCCCGCCCCGTTTGCGCTGACTCGTTACAGCCTTTCCTTTGCTGAAGCGATAAGAGAACGTCAGGTTGAAAATCCGGTCATCACCATATTGTTTGAAGTTGGCATCCACTTTACCATACTGCACGGAACCTTTGATTTTCTGGGTCCAGAATACGTCTCTCACATTGAAGCGGATGGAACCCTTGTTTTTCAGGATCTGCTTGCTGATACCTGCATTCACCATGCCAAAAGGCTTAATAATGAACATGCTTTCCAGCCCTTCGGTTCTGTAGAATCCGCTCAGTTCCCCACTCCAGCCCTTGCCGAATTTGAATTGCTGGCTCACATTGAACATGGCAGTAGTGGTATTAAAAGTAACCGGCTCATTGTTCACCACTCCGCTGAATTTATTGGCGTACAGATTCATGTAGATATTGCCGCTCCACCACTTGGTGTATTCGTTGCTGGCATTGATGGCAATTCCATATTGACGCTGAGAAGCAATATTGTCGTTCTTCAAACCCACTTCGTTAGTGACTTCATTTTGCAATATCACCTGCTGAATCAGATCTACACTCTTGGTATAGTTCAGTGTAGTGGTCAGGAAACCTTTGAAGGTATGGCTCAGCTCAATGTTGTGACTGAATTCTGGCTTCAGATAAGGGTTACCCTGCTCATAAGTGTATTTATCGAGGTATTCCACAAAGGGGTTCAGGTTACTGTAATCCGGTCTTCTGATTCGCTTACCATAGTTCAGCACAAAACTGTTGTTTTTATTGGCCTTGTATTGAAAATATGCGGTAGGAAACAGTTGCACATAGTTTCTGCTGAACTGAACATTGGTAGTAACCTGATCGCCTTTGGAATTGGTATGTTCCATTCTCAACCCCAGCTGCATACTGAATTTCTCGCCAAAAGGCTTGTTCAGGTTTACATAAGCTGCATTGATGTTTTCCTTATAAATAAAGTGATTGGTTCTGTTAATATCCCGTACATAAGCTCCATAGATCACGCTGTCGTAAATCGCATTGGCATCGTTGGTTACATAGCTGCTTTTAAAACCTGCTTCGAACCTGGCTCCTTTCTTCAAAGGATGAATATAATCGAGTTTGGCGCTGTAAATATGAATCCCTTGTGGCATGCTGGCAACCAGTGTATCAGGTTTGGTGGTAGGAGCACCAGAGCCATTGAAAAATGCGTTGTATAAATATTGATCCTGTGTATTGGTGTAGTTCAGGTAATCTGCATCAAAACTCAATTCTCTTCCGGTTGTATCCAGCAGATGACGGATATTGAAATTGGTACTGAAATTGGTCCACTTACCTGTATTCATTGCCCTGGCCCTTGTTTGGCTGTTCAGCACATGGTTAGGTGCATATATGAAGATATCACCGTCACTCGAAAAAGAACCCGGGTTAGTGAATCCATTGAACACAATACCGAATGTGGTCTTTTTGGTTGCAAAATAATCAAGTCCGATTTTTCCATTCCAGCTGTTGAAATCATTTTTCAACAGGTTGTGCTGATTAAAATAGGAAACCAGTTGTTTGGAATTGTCCACAAAACGGCGGGTAATTTCCAAATCCTGGTAACGCTCCCGCTGACTGTGGCTGAAATTTCCAAACAGGTTGATTTTATTCTTCCGGTAATTCAGGTTTACATTCTGGTTGGTCCGGGCATATTTTCCCTGACCATACCCCAGCGATACGGAACCGTTGAAACCAAAAATCTTGCTCTTTTTGGTTTTGATATTGATCACACCGGCTTTTCCGGCAGCATCATATTTGGCAGGAGGATTGGTCATGATTTCGATCTGATCCAGCTGGCTGCTCTGCATATTTTTAAGCAGATTGGCCAGGTCCTGACCAGACAAATAGCTGGGTCTTCCGTCTATGAACACCACCACACCCTCTTTTCCCTTCAGGCTAATATTGCCATCCTTATCTACTGCAACCCCCGGAGATTTTTCCAATACTTCCAGTGCAGTAGACCCGGCATTGGTAGGAGAAGCTTCCACATTAACTACCAACCGATCGGTCAGTTGCTGCACCATGGGCTTTTTGGAGGTAACGGTTACTTCAGTCAGGTTTTTTCCTCCTGCTTCAAGTTTCAGTTCTGGTAACATTTTTTCTGCAGATCCGTTCAAGGAGATCACCTGACTGTACAATTTCTTGTATCCGATCAGGTTGGCATACAGTAAATAGTTACCGTTGCTCACTTTTGAAAAGGAATAAAGACCGTTTTTGTCTGTAACAGCCGTTTTGGCTACAGAAGAATCTTTGGCATTCAGCAGGCTTACCAAAACCGACTCAACGGGTTTCTGGTCAGTTGCTACTACCTTACCTACCAACTGGTCGGTACTTTGTTGAGCATTCGCTACAGCAGCAAAGGCTGTAAAGCTCAACAGAAACAGGGTTTTAGCTAATTTGTTCATATCGCACTTAATTTTACTTAGTTCTTGTTTTAAACTATTACAAAACAAAACTAACTACTGTGCTTAACATAGTACAATGCTATAACATGGGCGGTCAAATTAAGGTATAAGTGGTGAAAAATGGATGAATTAAGCGGATTTTTTCTTGTACGACCTGGTAGTATAATAGATGAAAGCGAGGCCGCTGATCAGCAGAAAAAGGGAGATCAATTCGGCCTGTGTGGGATTAAAAAGGATATCGTACTTGGTGTTTACCCGAATCTTTTCGATCAGAAACCTTTCAGTTCCGTTCATGACCAGGTATATTCCGAATAACTGGCCGGGAATTTTGATCTTCTTGCGGAGCATCCAGAGGATGGCAAATAAAACCAGGCACATCAGCACTTCATAAAGTGCGGTAGGATAAACGGGCAAGGGCAGCTGGCTGCAATAGGGTCCTGTACAGCCGGGAATGGCAACTCCTTCATTAATCACATTGTGCGGGTAAGTATATCCCCATAAGAAATCGGGGAGCCAGCTGAATGGCTTGGGATTCGTATTTACAATTCCCCAATCTCCGTCGCCACTTACCTGGCATCCAATCCTGCCGAGCGCATAGCCCAGCATCATCGTAGGCGCCATGGCATCTACCAGGTGAATCGGAACAATCTTGTGTTTTTTGGCATACCAGATGATCGCAACACCGGCACAAATCAATCCTCCATAAAAAGTAAGGCCGCTGAAAGAGATCAGAGAACCAATGGGGTCCTTGGCAAACTCATTCCAGTTTTCCAGGTTATGGAAAATCTTCGCTCCCAGAAATCCGAATACTGCAGCATAAATAACAATATCTCCCACCCTGTCTTGTGGCCAGATGCGCACTATTCTTTCTTCCGGCTTATCCAGTTGTTGCTTTTTTTTCTCCCACCATTTAATACCGCCAAAGAGCAATGCTACAATCATACCAGTCAGGAAATTTCCCCGCGAGGAAAGTATGAAGCCTTGCGGGTCCGAAAGTGCATCAGGAATGGTGAAAGCGCCTATCAGCTTATATCCAAAAATGAAACCCAGCAATCCGTTCACCAATAATTCTCCCACGCCGGCAGGTCCGCCAATCATGATCTTTTCCTCGGTAAAAGTGAACAAGCCCTGCTGCTGTTTTCGCTTCAACTCCATCGTCAGAATCCAGGCAGCTGAAATGAATGCGATGGCTACAAAAAAACCAAATGTGTTGATCAGTTTTAATCCTTCAAGCTCAACACCAAAAATATCTTTGAAAGCGTAGTATAAATTAGGATACATGTAGTTGCCCGCGTTTATGAATGATTTGCAATGTTACCCGAAAATACCAAAAAAAGCAAGGCCTCACAAAAGTGAGGCCCATACTTACTAACCCATCTAAAAACAAACTTAATGAATATTAATTACAATGCTCGTTAAAAACGCTTATCAGGTGCTGTGCAATTACCTGTGCAGGTTTCCCTTCAATCTGATGACGCTCTACCATGCTCACCAATGCGCCGTCTTTGAACAAGGCAATGGCGGGTGAAGATGGAGGGTAAGGCAGCATATGTTCTCTTACTTTGTTTACTGCTTCCAGGTCAAAACCGGCAAAGCTGGTAGTTAAACGATCCGGGCGCTTTACAGCATTCTGAACAGCCATTACTACACCTGGTCTGCAGGTACCTGCCGCACAACCGCATACAGAATTAATTACTACCAATGTGGTTCCCTCCTGCTTCAGGGTATTGTCAACGTCTGCTGCTGATAATAATTCGCTAAAACCTTCGTCTGTCAATTCTGCCTTCATGGGCAGTACAATTTCCGCTGGATACATACTTCACTTATTTTCTAAGCGAAGATACAAATTTGAGCGAAATGGAAAAGAGGGAGTTATAAAAACGCCATAATGGCGCTATAATTCCAAATTTATGCCACTATGACTTGTTTTAAGGATATTATCGGACAGGCTTTCGGGTAATTAGGGCCCATAGTAGCCAGAAAATGCCCTGGTACATGGTTTGAACGGATATGGTATAACATTAAATAACTAAAAAACAATTCAATATGGCACTCCTGAAAAACAACAGCACCAGCGTATTCGACGAACTGTTTAACAACTTCCCTGCAACCTGGGGTCGCGATGTTCAAACCGGATACCCATCCGCAAGTGTAAACATCCATGAAACATCCGATGCTTTTCACCTGGAACTGAATGCTCCCGGAAGAGACAAAGCGGATTTTAAAATCAATGTAAACAATGGTCTGTTGACCATCAGTTACGAGAAAAAAGAAGAAACAGAACAAAAAGATTACAAAACAATCCGGAGGGAATTCAGCTACCGCAGTTTTAAAAGAAGTTTCACCATAGACGAAACCATTCATGCGGATGCCATCGAAGCCCGCTACGAGAATGGTGTACTTAAATTATTGCTTCCTAAAAAAGAAGAAGTGAAATTATCTCCCAAAGAGATTTCGATTCAATAATAAAGATGGTTTTATAAATAGATGGTTTTGGTTACGCCCCCGGTTTCTACCGGGGGCTTTTCTATGCGGTTCTGTAATATATCCGCATCTTTGACTACATATTGAACAGAACCGGTTAATATGTTTCGGAACATGGATAAAAAACTTTTTACGATTCTGCTGCTCCTGCTTTGCATCAGAGCCCAGGCGCAATCTTCGCTGCTCTGGGAAATCAGCGGAAAAGAACAGAAGCATCCCTCCTATCTTTTTGGCAGCTTTCACCTGATGTGCAAAAACGATTTCAGCTACGGCCCTAAACTGTCTGAGAGAATCCGCCAAACCGAACAATTTTATGCAGAACTCGACCTCACCCAGTCTGGCTTGCAGGCCGCACTGATGCAGGGATTAACATTAAAGGGAACCACACTCAGCCAATTGATGGGATCGCAGGATTATGAAAAAGCCCGTACCGCTTTTAAACAGATCACCGGAATGGACTTACAGCTGTTTAATCAGTTCAAGCCGTTCATGAGCCTGAACCTGCTGGCGCTTTATGCCATTCCCTGTTCAGATAAAGTTCAACCCGAAACCCAGCTTTTTCAAATCGCCAGCGAACAAAAGATCCCTGTTGCAGGCCTGGAAACACTGGCCGATCAGCTGGCAGCAATTGATGCGCAGCCCATCGAAAGCCAACTCAAAACACTCTCTGCCACTTTACAGAATTACGACAGCGTAAAGCTGGTAATGAAGCAGCTGCTGCAGGCATACCAGCTAAACAACAGCGACAGCCTGTACCGCTTCATGCAAAGCAACAGTAAAGAGGATTATTTCGAAAAAGAACTGATTGAAAAAAGAAACCAGCGATGGATTCCGGTGATGGATCGGGCCATCCGGAACAAACCAACCTTCTTTGTAGTTGGTGCCGGACACCTGGGCGGAAGTTCCGGTCTAATTGCATTGCTGCGTAAAATAGGATATACCCTTCGCCCCCTGAATGATTAATTAGTGAACATGCCTTCGGAAAAAGAATTTGTTTCATTACTGAACCAACACCAGAAAATCATCTACAAAGTCTGCAATTTGTACATGCAGTCTTATGCAGACCGGGAAGATCTTTTTCAGGAAATTACCCTGCAGGCATGGAAAGCATTCGGAAACTTTCGGGGAGATGCAAAATTTTCCACCTGGCTCTACCGGGTTGCATTGAATACCGCAATCACTTTCTACAGAAAAGAAAAAAAGAGAATCGTTTTCAGCACAGATGAAGTGCCGGAACTGGCAACCGGGCCAAAGGATCCGATAGAAATACAGACCAAAGCCATGTATGCGGCCATTGCAGACCTATCCAGGATAAACAAAGCCATTGTAATGCTGTACCTGGAAGATTACAGCTACAATGAAATCAGCGATGTAGTAGGCATTACACCCAATAACATCGCTGTTAAGATGAATCGAATCAAGGTGAAACTCAGAGAACAAACACAAAAACATTTAGCAACCATTTAATATACCCCTATGGAACTGGATGAACTTAAAAGCAAGCTGAACCTGCATCTGGAAACAGATCACCTCCAACACACAGAAGCGGATATTGCAGCATTGCTGAAGAAGAAAGCGCATTCCGTTTTGAGCAAGATCCGGAGAAGCCTGTCGTTCGAGCTAATTTTTAGTGTTGCTTTTACCGCTTTGCTGATCTATGTTGCCGTTGCCAGTAAATACCAGTCTTTGCGCATTTATGCCGGCAGCTTTTCGGTCATTATGTTGCTGATTACCGGAGTAATTTTCTTTTTACTGAAAAAAATCAAACAGGCAACGGGCAGTAATTTACCCATCCGCGAAAATTTGCAAAACATTGTTGTTCTGATGGATGAATTCATCCGCCGCTATTTGCAGTTCTGCTTCATTTTATTACCGGCATGTACTATTTTTTCTGCATCACTGCAACTGCACGAAAAGGAAACGATTGTAGAAATCGATCATCTCTTCCGTAAAATAAGCCCTCCGAAATCGCAAAAAATATGGGTAATCTTCCTGTACCTCACCGGCTCATTTGCCGGACTTTATTACCTGACCAAATGGTACCTGAAAAAATTGTACGGCAACTTCGTGGCACAATTGAAAGACTATATCCGGGAACTGGAAGAAACCGGAAAAGAATAGACAGCTTATTCAGGGCACTGATCTTTCCGGCGGGTATCAATAATGTATTGGATCACCCATTTTTGTTTGATCCGAACCAACTGAAAAGAATTCACCCCGCAATGGCTGAACACTCCGTTGCGATAAAACCGGTATGGAGTCCAGGCTATGCCCAGCGCTCCGTCTGTTTTTACCACTCCAAATACAATCTGCTCATCTGCCATTCCCTTAGGAATACTTCCAACCAACTTCACAAACCCTTCTACCCCTTCTGTTCTTACCCATTCCTTCCCTTCCTTGTTCCGGGAAATGGTTTGCATAATGGCACTGTCGGCAAAGCAGCTGCTGAGTTTGGCGCTGTCGGCTTCTTTCATAGCTTCGAACATCCGATTAATGGTGGCTTTAACAGAATCGGTTGCCGTTTGTGCAGAAAGGGAAAGACTGCAGCATACAACAGCTGCCAGGAGTACATTTTTTTTCATAACAAGCATTAGAATGGTTAACGTAAATATCCCAGGATCTTTAACATGCTTTGAGCAGTCTGCTCTTTTGCATAAACCCAGTCGATCAATTTACCATTCTTATCGTATTCCACAATCACATGTTTGGGTGATGGAATCAGGCAGTGCTTGATTCCCCCATAACCGCTGATCTGATCCTGATAGGCGCCTGTATGGAAAAATCCTACATATAATGGTTCCTTATTGGACTCCACTTCCTTCTTATCGGTTGTGGTTAATTTGGGCAGGAACACTTCGTTGATATGTTCTTCGGAGTCGTAATAATCGTGACTGTCGCAGGTAATACCACCCAGTACTACCCGATGGTATTCGTTGTCCCACTTATTGATTGGCAGCATCAGGAATTTTTCTCCAATACCCCAGGTATCGGGCAATGTGGTAATAAAAGAGGAATCAATCATATACCAGCACTCCCGGTCGTTCTGGATCTTTTGTCCGAGTACGCTGTAAATATGAGCCATACTCTCTCCAACTGTAAAGCTGCCAAACTCCGTATAGATGTTGGGCATGGGCACTTTGGCCTTCTTACAGGATTTCTTGATATTACCTACAATTTCATTGATCATGAACTGGTAATCGTATTCAAATCCCAGTGAGTGTTTAATAGGGAAGCCGCCGCCAATATTAATAGAATCCAGTTCCGGACAAATTTTCTTCAGTTGACAGTATAAGTTGATGATCTTATTCAACTCACTCCAGTAATAAATATCATCCTTGATTCCCTTGTTCAGAAAAATGTGGAGCATTTTAAGCTGGAACTTTTCTTCATTTCCTTCAATCTCATCCACATAAAACTCCAGGATGTCTTTGGCACGGATTCCCAAACGGGATGTATAGAAAGGGAAATTGGGCTCTTCTTCTGCTGCAACCCGGATACCCAGCGAAAAGGGTGCTTTCACACTTCTCTTATAGGCCTGTAATTCTTCCTTGTTGTCCAGAATCGGCACTACGTTTTTAAAACCGGAGTTGATCAATTTTGCGATGCGCGAAGTATAATTCTTCTGCTTGTATCCATTGCAGATGATAAAGGTTTCCTTATTGATTTTTCTGCGCTGATACAGCCTGTTGATGATCTCGATATCATACGCATAGGATGTTTCCAGATGAATATTGTTCTTAAGCGCTTCCTCTACAATAAAGGAGAAATGCGAACTTTTGGTACAATAGCAATAATAATACTGCCCCTCATACTTGTGCTTTTTAAAAGCCGCTGCAAACATGTTCTTGGCCTTATTGATCTGCATCCCGATTTTTGGGAGGTAAGTCAGCTTCAGGGGCGTACCATGCTTGTCTATCAGCTTTTTGATGTCAACACCGTTAAATTCAAGATAACCTTCATCGCTTACTACAAAGCCTTCCTGGGGAAAGTGAAATGTCTGGTTAACCAGTGAGGTATAGGTATTATTCATTCCGGAGATGTCCTTTTAGAGTGCAAAAATAGCCCTTGTATTTGATTTGAAAATAAAAAAAGCCGGATGCGTTTGCATCCGGCTTTTGAATAGCATTTTTTGCTGAAACTATTTTACAGAATCAACCAGGGCTTTGAAGCTGGCAGGCTCATTCATAGCCAGGTCAGCCAAAACCTTACGGTTCAGGTCAATACCTTTTACACTCAGCTTATTGATAAACTGGCTGTAGGTCATTCCTTCTTCTCTTACTGCAGCGTTGATACGCGCAATCCATAACTGGCGGTATTCGCGCTTCTTCAGCTTGCGGCCTACATAGCTGTAAGTAAGACCTTTTTCAACAATATTTTTGGCAACGGTATAAACGTTTTTACGCTTACCATAGAAACCTTTTGCTTGGTTAAGGATTTTCTTTCTCCTTGCTCTGGATGCAACTGCATTTTTTGAACGTGGCATACTAAAATGTTTTGAAGTTAGCGGCGCTAACGGTGTTTAATAAATCTGTTTGGTAAAGCTGCTGATTATCCTTTCAGGCGTAATAAGCGTAAAACGAAATCCTTGTTGGTAGATCCAACAATACCTTTCATTCTCAGAGCACGTTTGCGCTTCTTGGATTTTTTGGTGAGGATGTGACGTTTGAATGCTTTCTGGAAACTGATTTCTCCGGTACCGGTCACTTTAAAACGCTTCTTAGCGCTGGAGTTTGTTTTAACTTTTGGCATTTAAATAATCTTGTAAAGATTATACCCTGCTGGCGCCTCACCACAGGGTGAGAACTTGTTTTGGCCTTACGGGAAAATTTTGGAGTGCAAATGTAGGTTTTTGGCGCAAAAACACCAAATTAAAATAAAAGTCCACCGTTCCTGCAGGCAGGCGATGGACTTTTTATTCGTTGAGACTCAGTGATTAAGCCTTTTTCTTACTGGTTTTGGGGGTAAAAATGGCAAACATCCGTTTACCTTCCAGTTTAGGCATGCTTTCCAGACTACCCGCTTCGGCCAGTCTTTCGGCAAATTTCAGGAGGAGCAGCTGTCCCCTGTCCTGAAACATGATGGCCCTACCTTTAAACTGTACATACGCTTTTACCTTGTTGCCTTCTTTCAGGAAGTTTTCTGCATGTTTTGCCTTGAAATTGAAGTCGTGATCGTCCGTACTCGGCGTAAAGCGGATCTCTTTGATCTCACTCTGCTTGGAGTTGGCCTTCATCTCCTTCTCTTTCTTCTTCTTCTCGTATAAGAATTTTTTGTAATCAATAACCTTACATACAGGAGGGTCTGCGGTAGGAGAAATTTCCACCAGATCCAATTCCTGTTCCTGAGCTATTTTGAGCGCTTCCTGTGTAGAATAAATACCAACGGTAACGTTGTCTCCTACTAAACGAATTTGTGGTACCCGGATTCTTTCGTTGATTCTGTGTTCAGGCTCGGGTTGCCTGTTAAACCTTGGATTAAATCTTCCTCCGCCTCTTGGTGGTAATGCCATTAAAACTTGTTTGGTTTTTAAATTTTGGTAAAGATAGGATTAAATGAACTATTCAGCCGATTTACGTTCAAGGATCTCCTCCCTGATC